>JBHGAT010000179.1:0-5640 GCA_041946645.1 Candidatus Velamenicoccus archaeovorus
AGACCCAGCGACAGCCGGAACCGCCGGCCGTCCGGCTCGTCCACGGGCTCCCCGGCGAGGGCGGCACGGACGGTGAGGACGCTCCGGCGCAGGCGCTCGAGCGCTCCGGGACCCGGCGGACCGGTGCCGAGGCCCAGGATCATCCGTCCCCCGGAGAGCTCGTGGACCGTCGCCGCGGCCATCGCGGTGACCGAGGCGCTCCGGGCCACGACCGGCACCACCCCCGTCCCCAGCCGGATCGTCCCGGTGGCGGCCGCCAGCCCGGCCAGCGCGGCGAACGCGTCCCGCCCGCCGATCTCGGGCAGGAACAGCGCTTCGTACGCGGTCTGCTCGGCGGTGCGGACGATCTCGACGAACGGCGTCCAGGGCAGTGGGTCGCGCAGGGCGAGACCGAGAGGCACTCGGCGCTCCGGGGACGAGCCGCTCATGGCCTCTACCATCGTCCCACGTGGACGAGGTGCGCTTCACCACCGAGGACGGCGTGTCGCTGGAGGGCGAGCTCCGCCCGGCCGAGCGGGAAGCGGTCGGCTCGGCGGTGCTCTGCCACGCGCTCCCCACGGCCGGCGGCAGCAAGGACCACCCGATCCCCTGGGCGGTCCGCAACGAGCTCGCGGCGCGGGGCTTCGCCGTCCTGTCGTTCAACTTCCGGGGGGTGATGCGTTCGGGCGGCACCTACGGCGGCGGGCGGAGCGAGACCCGGGACGTGGCGGCCGCGCTCGGGCTGGTCCGGGAGCGGGTGGGGGGACCGACCCTGGTGTTCGGGTGGTCGTTCGGGGCCAACGTCGCGCTCCGCGAGGCCATCGATGACCCCCGGGCGTCGGCCCTGGCGCTGGTGGGGATCCCCCTCGGCGAGCGGACCCCCGACGTCCCCGAGCTGCCTCCGCCCGAGGTGCTCCGGCGGTTCCGCCGGCCGGTGCTGCTGCTGTCGGGCCAGGGGGACACGTACTCGCCGCGTCCCGACCTGGAGCTGCTGGCCCGGCGGCTCCCGGCGTCGCGGCTCGAGATCGTCCCGGGGACCGACCACTTCCTGTGGCGACGGGAGAAGGAGGCGGCAGGTCTGATCGGCGCGTTCGCCGCCGAGGCGCTCGGGAAGGAGGATCACACCTCGGCCCGGGAGTAGCGCCGGTCCGGCGCTTCCGGCCCTCGGACGTCGCCCCGGCTCAGGGCTCCGAGAGGTACCGGCGACGGATCGCGTAGTTCACCACAGCGAGGGCCGCCGCCGCCGCGACCAGGATCGTCCAGCCGGCGCCCACCGAGAGCCCGGGGAAGAGCCGGCTCACCAGGCGCATCCCCAGCACGAGCAGCGCCAGCTCCACCACGAGGAGCCCGAACCAGCCCGTCGGCGTGGCCAGGAAGCGCCTCACCGTCCGGGCCGCCGTCCCAGGGCCGGGACCGCCGTCACGGCGGAGGCTCCTCTCTGCGCGGCCGACCGCCCTGGCCCCGCCGACCGAGCCCCCGGACCCAGATCAGCGGCAGGAACAGGATGATGCCCCCGAGCAGCCGGGGTGCCACCACCAGCCCCAGGACGAGCGCCACGGCCGAGACGCCGACCCAGACCAGGGGGTTGCCCCACCACGGACGGTCGCCGTACCGGTGCTCGGGAGCCCGGTCCGCGTGGATCCGTCCGGTGACCGACAGGACCGCCGCCGACACCGCCAGGGACGCGACGAACAGCAGCACGATGAGCAGGGCCGAGCCCACGACGTCAGGGTAGCGCGCTCACCGGCCTCGCTCGGCCCCGAGCTGCACGGCCCCGTCGAGGCGGACCGTCGGCTCAGAGCGGGATGTTCGAGATGACCATGATCCGCGGCTCGGTCATCTCCTCCATCGCGTACCGCAGCCCCTCGCGACCGAACCCCGAGTCCTTCGACCCGCCGTACGGCATCTGATCGGCGCGGAACGCCGACTGGTCGTTGATCACGACGCCGCCCGTCCGGATCTCGCGGTGCGCCTGGAAGGCTCGGCCGAGGTCGTTGGTGAACACCCCCGCCTGCAGGCCGAACCGCGAGTCGTTGACCTGCGCGATGGCCTCCTCGAACGTCTGGTACGGGCTCATCGTGACCACCGGGCCGAAGATCTCCTCGCGACAGACCTTCATCTCGGGCTTCACCTGCGCCAGCAGCGTCGGGACGTAGAAGGGCCCGTCGGCGCGGCCCCCCGTGAGGACCTCGGCGCCCTCCGAGACGGCCTCCTGGACCCACTCGTCGATCCGGGCCACGTTGTCCCGGTCGATCACCGGGCCCACGTCGACGCTGGGGTCCATGGGGTCGCCGTACTTGAGGCTCTCGACCTCCTTGGTCAGCCGGGCGGCGAAGTCGTCGAAGACCTCCGATTGCACCAGGACCCGCTGCACGCTGATGCAGCTCTGGCCGGCCTGGTAGTAGCCGCCCACCGCGATCCGCTTGGCCGCGTGGTCCAGGTCGGCGTCGGAGTGCACGATCACGCCGGCGTTCCCGCCGAGCTCCAGCGTGACCCGCTTCTTCGGATCGAGTCCCTTCAGGTACCACCCGATCTCCGCGGAGCCCGTGAACGAGATCTTCGCGTACCGGGGATCGCGGGCCATACCGTCGGCCACCGTTGAGGAGACCGGCAGGACCTGGTACATGCCCTTCGGCAGGTCGGTCTCGGCGAACAGCTCGGCCAGCCGCAGGGCCCCGATCGGGGTGGCCCGGGCCGGCTTGACCACGATCGGGGCGGCCACGGCGATCGCCGGGGCCACCTTGTGCGCGACCAGGTTGAGCGGGAAGTTGAACGGCGTGATCCCGAGCACCGGCCCGAACGCGAACCGCCGCACGATCCCCAGACGGGAGCCGAGCGACGCCTCGGTGTCCAGCCGCATCACCTCGTCGTCGCCGTGGCGGAGCACCTCGGAGGCCCACCGGAACGTCGAGATGGCCCGGGTGGCCTCGACCTTGGCCCACTTGATGGGCTTGCCGCCCTCACGCGCGATCAGCTCGGCGTTCTCGTCCAGCGTCTCGGCCAGCCGTCGCGAGATGTGGTCGAGGGCGTCGGCCCGCGCGTGGACCGGGAGGTGCCGGTGCTCCTCGAACGTCTCCACCGCCGTCCGGGCCGCGTCCTCGACGTCGCGCTCGGTGGGGATCCCGAGCTCGGCCACCACGCCGTCGTCGTACGGGCTCTTGACCTCGAACGTCCCATCGCC
This sequence comes from Candidatus Velamenicoccus archaeovorus, assembly GCA_041946645.1. GTDB lineage: Bacteria > Actinomycetota > UBA4738 > UBA4738 > HRBIN12 > DASQQQ01. The sequence continues at coordinate 3,161 of JBHGAT010000179.1, forward strand.
CGAGCGCCACTCCCCCGCTACCAGGAACGGTCTCGTCGCCATGACCGGATCACCACCATCCTTCCTTGCCCTCGGCGCAGACGCCCTTGCGTGCCGCGACCGTCAGTCGAGCGACCACATCACGTGCTTGATCTGCGTGTAGTCCTCGAGCGAGTACATCGACATGTCCTTGCCGTACCCGCTCTCCTTGTACCCGCCGTGGGGCATCTCGGCCGTGATCATGAAATGCGTGTTGACCCACACCGCGCCGTACTGGAGCCTGCGGGCCACCCGCATCGCCCGGGCGGCGTCGCGCGTCCAGACCGAGGAGGCCAGCCCGTAGACGACGTCGTTGGCCCACGCCACCGCCTCGTCCTCGTCGCCGAACCGCTGGACGGTCACGACGGGACCGAACACCTCCTTCTGCACGATCTCGGAGGACTGCTCCACGTCCGTCACGACCGTCGGCGCGTAGTAGTAGCCTGCGCGGTCGAGCTTCTCGCCGCCGGTGAGGACCTTGCCGCCCCCCCTCGCGGCCCGCTCGACGAAGCCGGCGACGGACTCGCGCTGAGCCTCCGAGACCAGGGGGCCCATCTCGACCTCCTCGTCCATGATGTCGCCGACCTTGATCGACTCCACGGCCGGGACGAGCTCGCCCAGCAGGTCCTCGTAGATCCCGGGACCGGCCACCACGCGGCACGAGGCCGTGCAGTCCTGCCCGGTGTTGGTGTACCCGGCGAACTTCAGCGACTCCACGAGCTTGTCGACGTCGGCGTCGTCGAACACCACGACCGGCGCCTTGCCTCCGAGCTCGAGGTGCACCCGCTTCACGTTGCTGGCCCCCGCGTTGGCCGCGATGACCTTGCCGGTCGCGGTGTCGCCGGTGACCGAGACCAGCCGCACCTTCTCGTGCTTGACGAGCTGGTCCCCGATCTCGGAGCCGTGACCCGTGACCACGTTGAAGACCCCGGGCGGGAGGATGCCCTGGGAGAGCTCGGCCAGACGGAGCGTGGTGCGGGGCGTGAGCTCGGCGGGCTTGATGATGGAGGTGTTCCCCGCCGCGAGGGCCGGGCCCAGCTTCCAGATGGCCATCATCAGCGGGTAGTTCCACGGGCAGATCCCGACGGTCACGCCGAGCGGCTCGCGCCGGATGATGCTGGTGAAGCCCTTCTCGTACTCCCCGGAGGACGTGCCTTCGAGGATCCGGGCGGCCCCGGCGAAGAAGCGCAGGTTGTCGATGATGAACGGGATGTCCGCGCTCGATACCGAGATCGGCTTGCCGACGTCCTCCACTCGCCGCCGATGTACATGCCCCACGTCTTGGCCTCGGTGCCCATGCCTACCTCCCCTGAGCGGACCGTCCGTCGGGGCGCGAACCCCCGAGGTTCCAGAGTATGCCCAACCCCCGGTCGAGCGGGCCACTCGACGTTCCGGCTGCGGGGGCCGTGATCCCTGTACGGAGGGGACAAACGCCGGCCGGACGCTCAGACCTCGGCCTGGGCCTCGAGCAGCTCGCGGGCCCGCAGGGCGAGCCAGAACTCCATCCGGTCGAACGAGCTCGACAGGTCGCGGCCGGTGAGCTCCTCGAGCTTGCGCATCCGGTAGCGCAGCGTATGGCGGTGCACGAACAGCTCGCTCGCGGCCGTCTCCCACCTCGCGTTGTGCTGCAGGAAGGCTCGGAGCGACGGGATCAGCTCGCCGCCCTGCTCGCGGTCGTACGCGTCGAGCGGCGCGAGGAGCGAGTCGGCGAACGCCCGGAGCGCGTCGGGGTCGGCCATCGAGAGCAGCAGCCGGTACGTGCCGAGGTCCTCGAACCCGGCGGCGCCCCACCCCTCGAGCCGGCACACCTGGAGCGCATAGCTGGCCTCGCGGAGGCTCCGGCCCACCGAGGTCGGGGGGGCCGCCCCGCCGGCGCCGACGCGGACCTCGGCGTGCAGCCGCTCGGCCACGGCGGAGCGCAGGGACTCGAGGTCGCCCCGTCGCTCGGCCGGCGCCAACACGTGGACGCCGCCGTCGTGTCGGGAGATCAGGTACGGCTCGCCCGAGCGGGACAGCTGGTCCTCGACCGCGTACGCGAGGTCGGCGGGGTCGGCACCCTCGAGCGAGAGGACCACCACCGGCCGGTCGCGCTCGAACCCGTACCGGGCCAGCCCCCGGAGGACCTCGGTCTCGGACAGGCCGTCGCCCGCGACGGACTCGAAGAAGTCACCCTGGAGCCGGCGTTCCGCGTCCGCGACGGCCTGGGACTTGGCCAGCTCGATCGCGAGCAGCGACAGCGCCTGCCCCGCCACGATCCGGTCGAACGGCGACGGGGCCTCCGGCTTGCCGACCACGAGGAACGCCTCCACCCGGCCGTGGACGCCGACCGGCTGGATCCACACGTGGTGCCCCCGGTCGACCAGCGTGAGGCTGAACCCCGTCCCCTCCGGGCGAGAGGTCCGGAGCTCCTCCCACACCCTCGCCGCCCGCTGCCGGGCCGCCTGCGACGTGGCCGCCGCGGG
>JBHGAT010000018.1:0-14177 GCA_041946645.1 Candidatus Velamenicoccus archaeovorus
CGGCTCTCCACCGCAGGAGGTCGGGTTGGCGACACGAGGCACCGTGAAGTGGTTCAGCAACGAGAAGGGCTACGGCTTCATCTCCCGGCCGGACGGCGACGACATCTTCGTCCACTTCTCGGCCATCCAGATGGACGGGTTCAAGACCCTGACCGAGGGCCAGGAGGTCGAGTTCGACGTCGTCGACGGTCCCAAGGGACAGCAGGCCGCCAACGTCCGCAACGCGTCCTGAGGCCCGCCCCTGCGCCTGCTCCACGCTCTCGATCGCGTCCGCTGCGCGCGTCGACACCGTCCCCACCCGCTCCTATACTGCAGGAGCGGTTCAGCGTGCTTGCTCCGGCACCGGCGGTCGTCGGTGCTTTCTCGTCTAGGAGGTGATGCGGGGTCTCGGCCGAACCGCGCATAAACGACAGGATCCGGGCACCGCAGGTCCGGCTCGTCGGGCCGGACGGCGCCCAGATCGGGATCGTCTCGACCCAGGACGCCCTCCGGCGCGCCCGCGAGCTGGACCTGGATCTGGTGGAGGTCGCTCCGCAGGCCAGCCCGCCCGTGTGCCGGATCATGGACTACGGCAAGTTCAAGTACGAGCGGGACATCCGGCAGAAGGAGGCCCGCAAGAAGCAGGCCCGGGTCGAGGTCAAGGAGATCAAGTTCCGTCCGAAGATCGACCCGCACGACTACGCCACCAAGAAGGGGCACGTCGAGCGGTTCCTGAAGACGGGGGCGCGGGTCAAGGTCACCATCATGTTCCGGGGGCGCGAGATGGCGCACACGGATCTCGGCCGCCGGATCCTGGACCGGCTCGTCGCGGACCTCGAGGGGATGGCGGTGGTGGAGTCGGCGCCCAAGCAGGACGGCCGCAACATGATCATGGTGATCGCCCCGACCAAGAAGCAACCCGCGGGCACGACGGAGCAGCCCGCGGCCACCACGGAGCAGGGATAGGAACGATGCCGAAGATGAAGACGCACCGAGGTGCGGCCAAGCGGATGCGGATCACCCGGACGGGCAAGGTCCTGCATCGCAAGGCCACCGGGAACCACATGCTCACCAAGAAGACCGGCAGCCGGAGGCGCCGCGTCGAGGGCATGGACGTCGTCACCGCCGAGCGCCGCACCGTGCGGCGGATGCTGGGGGCGTAGCCGATGGCCAGGGTCAAGCGCTCCGTCCACGCCAAGAAGAAGCGCCGCGAGATCCTCTCGCAGGCCAAGGGGTACTACGGCTCCCGTTCACGCCGCCTGCGCGTGGCCAAGGAGCAGCTCATGCACTCCGGCATGTACGCGTACCGCGACCGCCGGGACCGCAAGGGGCAGTTCCGGCGGCTGTGGATCACGCGGATCGGGGCGGGTGCTCGGCAGCACGGCCTGTCCTACTCGCAGTTCGTCCACGGCCTGGACGTGGCCGGTCTCGAGCTGGATCGGAAGATCCTGGCGGACCTCGCCGTGCACGACCCCGAGGCCTTCGCCGGCCTGGCCCAGGCGGCGAGAGACGCGCTCGGCGGCTAGCATCCGGTCCGCTCCCGCCCCGGGAGCGACGGACCCCCACGGACCGCGGATCGCCGTGACGGGTGCCCGGTGATCACGTCGCCCCGCAACCCACGGGTGGCCGCGGCGGCCAAGCTCAAGAAGCGAGCGTTCCGGGAGCGCGAGCGCCGGTTCCTGGTGGAGGGCCCCCAGGCCGTGTCCGAGGCCCTGTCCTCGGAGGCGGGGATCGAGCAGCTGTTCCACTCCGCCGCCGCCGAGGAGCTGGTCGGGCGGGCCCGGGCCGGGGGGGCGGAGGTCCATCGGGTGTCCGAGGACGTGATGGCGCATCTCACGTCGACGGTGACCCCCCAGGGCGTGGTGGCGGTCTCGACCTTCGTCGACGTTCCCATCGACCACCTGCCCGAGCGGCCCGGGTGCGTGGTGGTGCTCCACGCCGTCCGCGACCCCGGCAACGCCGGCACGGTGCTCCGCTCGGCCGACGCGGCCGGCGCCGACGGCGTGGTGTTCACGGCCTCGTCGGTCGACGTGTACAACCCCAAGGCCGTCCGGGCCGCGGCGGGCTCGCTGTTCCACCTCCCGGTGACGCGCGGCCCCGAGACGGCTGCGGCGGTCGCGCACCTCCGCGCCCGGGACTGCCGCGTGCTGGCCATGGACGCGGACGGTGAGGCCGACCTGTACGAGCTCGACCTCTCGGCGCCCACGGCCCTGCTGTTCGGGAACGAGGCCTGGGGGCTCCCGCGCGAGGTCGCCGAGCTCGCCGACACCACCGTCCGCGTCCCGATCCGGGGGCGGGCCGAGTCCCTGAACCTGGCCGCCGCGGCGACGGTCTGCCTGTTCGAGTGGTCCCGGCAGCGGCGGGAGGGGCGGCGCGCCGCGCTCGAGACCGTGATCGCGTCGGCGGCCCACGACATCCGGTCCCCCCTCACCGCGATGAAGGGGTTCGGCTATGCCCTCTCGACGCGGTGGGCGCAGATGTCGGACGAGCACCGCTCGCTGATGCTGCAGGGGATCGTCTACGACACCGAGCGGATGAACCTGATCGTCCGCCAGCTCGTCGACGCGGCCCGGGTGATCTCCGGCGACCTCGACCTGTTCCCCCAGATCGTGCAGGTGGACGACCTGGTGGCCCGGATCGCGGAGACGCACGCCCACGACCCCGAGCACCCGCCGATCAACTGGGAGGGCCCGCCGGTCCGGGCGTTCGTCGACCCGGACCGGCTGCAGCTCGCGATCGAGGCCTTCGTCGAGGCCGAGGTGTGGTGGGCCAGCGAGGGCCCGGTCGTGGTCGCGGCCGAGGTCGGTGACGGCCGGCTCGTGGTCGAGGTGACCCGGGCCGGGACCGAGCTCACACCGGAGGGAGCCGCCGCGCTGTTCGAGCCCCGGCCGCCGGGGACCGGGGCCGGGAGCAAGATCGGCTTGTTCGTCGCCCACGGGATCGCCGAGGCCCAGGGGGGCAGCGCGACGGTCGCCGTGGACGGCGGGCTCCGGTTCCGCCTGGAGGTCCCGCTGGCGGGGGAGGCGTGACCGGGGCGGGCGGAGGTGCTTGCTAGACTCAGGCACCCATGGACCCCCAGGAAGCCCTCGACACCCTCGCGACGGAGCGCGAGCGCGGTCTCGGGGCGATCGCCGCGGCGTCCTCCGCCGACGAGCTCGAGGCGGCCAAGGTGGCGTTCCTCGGACGGAAGTCGCCGTGGTCCCAGGTCCAGCGGTCCCTGGGTGCGCTCGGCGACGAGGATCGCAAGCGCATCGGCCGGCTCGCCAACGAGGTCAAGGCTGAGCTCGAGCGCGCGCTCGATGACCGGCGCGCATCGGTGCTCGCGGCCGAGGAGGCCGGTCTGGTCGAGGCCGACCGCGTCGACGTCACGCTGCCCGGGCGGCGGCCACGCGAGGGATCGCTCCACCCGCTCACGATCGTCGAGCTCGAGATCGTCGAGATCTTCACGCGGATGGGCTACCGCGTGGAGGAGGGTCCCGAGATCGAGGACGACTGGCACAACTTCGAGGCGCTGAACATCCCCCCGGACCACCCGGCCCGCACGATGAAGGACTCGCTGTACGTCGACGTCCCCGGGCTGCTGCTCCGCACCGAGACCTCGGCCGTGCAGATCCGGACGATGGAGTCGCGGCAGCCGCCCGTCTACATCGTCGCCCCGGGGCGCGTGTTCCGCCGCGAGGCCGCCGACGCCACGCACGGCTCGGTGTTCCACCAGGTCGAGGGGCTGGCGGTCGACGAGGGGCTGTCGTTCGCCGACATGAAGGGCACGCTCGAGGCGTTCGCGCGGGCCATGTTCGGCCCGGAGCGCCGGGTCCGCCTGAACCCCGACTACTTCCCGTTCGTCGAGCCGGGGGCGCAGGTGGCCGTGTCCTGCTTCCTCTGCGACGGCGTGGGCTGCCGCGTGTGCGGCAACGGCTGGATCGAGCTGCTCGGCGCGGGGATGGTGCACCCCAAGGTGCTCGAGAACTGCGGCTACGACCCGGAGCGCTACACGGGCTTCGCGTTCGGGCTGGGGATCGAGCGGGTGGCCATGGTCCGCTACGGCGTGGAGGACCTCCGCCTGTTCTCCGAGGGCGACGTCCGGTTCCTCCAGCAGTTCCAGGGGGCCGCGTGAGGGTCGTCCTGTCCTGGTTGCGCGAGCTCTGCCCGACCGACCTCGACGCCGAGGAGCTGGCCGAGCTCCTCACGCACAGGGGCGCCGAGGTCGAGACGATCGAACGCCCCTGGGAGCGGCTGAGCGGGGTGATCGTCGCGCGCGTGCTGGAGGTCCGAGACCACCCCCGGTCCGACACGCTCTGCCTGGCCCGCGTGCAGACCGGCTCGGGCGAGCAGGAGGTCGTGGTCGGCGTGCGGAACATGGGCCCGGGCGACCTCGTGCCGCTCGCCCCGCCCGGCGCCACGGTGCCCGCGCTGCCCGAGCCCCTCGCCGCCCGGGCGATCCGGGGGGTGGTGTCCAACGGCATGCTGTGCTCGCCGCTGGAGCTCGGCATCGCCCCGAGCCACGAGGCGATCCTGGTGCTGGGCGACGGGTTCGAGCCGGGTCAGGACGTGAAGGCCGCGCTCGGGCTGGACGACGCCGTGCTCGACGTCGAGGTCACACCGAACCGTCCGGACTTCCTCTCGGTCGTGGGCATCGCGCGCGAGGTGTCGGCGGCCACCGGCGTGCCGCTGGCGATGCCCCAGGCGGCCGTGGAGGAGGAGGCCGAGAAGGCGGAGAGCGCGGCCACGGTCGAGGTGCTCGACCTCGACCGCTGCCCCCGGTACCTGGCCCGGGTCGTCCGCGGCGTCCGCCACGTGGCGGCGCCTCTGCGGGTGCAGGCCCGGCTCACCGCGGCCGGGATGCGGCCCATCTCGGCGGCGGTGGACGCCACCAACTACGCGATGCTCGAGGTCGGGCAGCCGCTGCACCCGTTCGATCTCGGGCTGCTGGCCGGTCCCGGCATCGTGGTGCGCCGGGCCCGGGAGGGGGAGCGGCTGGTCACCCTGGACGGCGTCGAGCGCACCTTCACCGACGACGACCTGCTCATCTGCGACACGGAGCGGCCGGTCGCGGTGGCCGGGGTGATGGGGGGCGAGGTCGCGGAGGTCTCCGACGCCACCACCGACATCCTGCTCGAGGCCGCCTCGTTCGAGCGCGGCGGGATCCAGCGGACCCGGCGGCGGATCGACCTGTCGACCGAGGCGTCGATCCGGTTCGAGCGCGGCGTGGACCCCGAGGCCGTCCCGGCCGGCGCCGACCGGGCCTGCCGGCTGATGCAGGAGTGGTGCGGGGCCGCGGTGCTCGCCGGCGCGGTCGAGGTGGGCGGTCCGCCCCCGCGGCGGCGCATCGCGATGCGCCCGGCACGGGCCTCGGCGCTGATCGGCTACCCGGTCTCGGCCCGGGACGCGGTCGAGGTCTTCCACCGCCTGGCCATGCCGGTCGAGACCGGCCCGGATGCGGTCACCGTGGAGGTCCCCGGGTACCGGGTGGACGTCGAGCGCGAGGTCGACCTGATCGAGGAGGTCGCGCGGATCCAGGGGTACGAGCGGATCGGGTCCACGCTGCCGGCCGTGCAGCAGGCCGGGGGCATGCCCGAGACCTACGCGTTCCTCCAGCGGATCCGCCGGTCGCTGGCCCGGGCCGGCCTGCGGGAGGTCCGGCTCGTCCCGTTCGTCTCCCGGGCCGACCTCGAGCTGTTCGGCGACCAGGACGCGGTCCGCATCACCAACCCGCTGCAGGCGGACCAGGCGTACCTGCGCCCCCGGCTGGCCCCCGGCCTGCTCCAGGCGCTGCAGCGGAACGTGGCTCGCCACGTACGCGGGGCGGCGCTGTTCGAGGTCGGCGCGGTGTTCCGCCGCGACGGGCAGGGCGTGCGGGAGGGCCCGTCCGCCGGGTTCGCCATGACCGGGCCGGCCACGCAGGGCTGGACCGACCGGGAGCGACCGTTCGACGTGTTCGACGGGACCGGGACGCTGGAGGCCCTGCTCGGGGACCTCGGCGTCCGGGGCTGGGTGCTCGAGCCCGAGGCCGGCCTCCCGCTGCACCCGGGGCGGTCGGCTGCGGTGTCGGTGGACGGCGAGCGCCTGGGCACGGTGGGCGAGCTCCACCCGACCGTCGCGGCCCGGCTCGACCTGGGCGGCCGGGTGGTGCTCGGTGAGCTCGACGTCGAGGTCCTGCGACGGCACGCCTCCGCGCAGGTGCGGTCGCGCGACGTCCCGCGGTTCCCGCCGGTCCGCCGCGACCTGGCGTTCACGGTCGACCGGGCCGTGCCCGCCGGAGCGATGCGCGACGCGCTGGTGGCCGCCGCCGGCGACCTGCTGGGCGAGTGCGTCCTGTTCGACGTCCACGCCGGCCCGCCCCTGCCCGAGGGCCGCAAGAGCCTGGCCTTCTCGCTCGACCTGCGCGCGCCCGACCGGACGCTCACCGCCGAGGAGGCCGATCGGGCCGTCGCGACCATCGCCGAGGCCCTCCGCGGTCGCTTCGGCGCCGAGCTCCGCTCGGGTCCCGCCACGGCGGGATAGACTGCGGGCATGACGCGCGATCTGCTGTCGGTCGACGACCTGTCGCCGGACGAGCTCACCGAGATGCTCGACCTCTCGATCAAGGTCAAGGCCACGCCGGACGACTACGCGGGGCGGCTGCGCGGCAAGGCGGTCGCGATGATCTTCGAGAAGCCGTCCACCCGCACCCGGGTGTCGTTCGAGGTGGCCGTCTCGTCGACCGGCGGTCACGCCGTGCCGCTCTCCTCGGCCGAGCTCCAGCTCGGCCGGGGGGAGACGATCGAGGACACCGGCCGGGTGCTGTCCCGGTACGTGGACGCGATCGTGCTGCGGACGTTCGAGCAGGAGCGGCTGGAGGTCCTGGCCGGAGCCGCGTCCGTGCCCGTGATCAACGCGCTGTCGGACTTCGAGCACCCCTGTCAGGCCCTGGCCGACCTGCTGACGGTCCGCGAGGCCAAGGGTGGGCTGGCCGGGCGGACGCTCGTGTACCTGGGCGACGGCAACAACGTCACGCACTCGCTGCTCCTGGCCGGCGCCAAGGCCGCGATGCACATCCGGGCGGCGACGCCGCCGGGCTTCGAGCCGATCCCGCAGGTGGTCCAGCGGGCGCGCGAGATCGGCGCCGCCACGGGCGGGTCGGTCCAGGTGCTGAGCGACCCGGCCGAGGCCTGCCGAGGCGCCGACGTCCTGTACACCGACGTATGGGCCAGCATGGGGCAGGAGGACGAGGCCGAGGCACGGGCCCTCGTGTTCCCCGGGTACCAGCTCAACCAGCGGCTGGTCGAGCTGGCCAAGGAGGACGTCACGGTGCTGCACTGCCTGCCCGCCCACCGGGGGCAGGAGATCACCGACGAGGTGATCGACGGGCCTCACTCGGCGGTCTGGGACCAGGCCGAGAACCGGCTGCACACCCAGAAGGCGCTGCTGCTCTGGCTGCTCGGCCTGGCCTGAGCCGGGCGGGGAGAGGAGGCGCACCGGTGCCGCGAGCCAACGAGGCGGTCGAGGCGCTGCTGCTCGAGTACGCGGACCTGCTCTCGATCCTGTCGGAGGACGCGTTCAAGCCCCGGGCCTACGAGAAGGCCGCCCGGGCCGTCGGCGGGTACCACGCGGACATCGCGGAGCTCGACCTGAAGGGCATCCTGGCCATCCCCAACGTCGGCACGTCGATCGGCGAGAAGATCCACGAGTACGTCGAGACCGGGACCATCGCCGCTCTGGACGAGCTCCGCGAGCAGATCCCCGCCGGGGTGCGGCAGCTGATGGCGATCCCGGGGCTCGGTCCCAAGCGGGCCATGGTCCTGTTCGAGGAGCTCGGGATCACGGCGGTCGACCAGCTCTCCGACGCGATCGAGCAGGGCCGGCTGGAAGGCGTCCGGGGCTTCGGGGCCAAGACCCGGGAGAACATCGTCCGGGGGATCCAGCAGCTCCACGCGTCGGGCGGCCGGGTCCAGATCAACGTGGCCCTGGACCTGGCCAACGATCTGCTCCACGAGCTCGCCGGGCTCAGGCAGGTCCGCCGGGCCGCCTTCGCCGGATCCCTGCGCCGGATGCGCGAGACGATCGGCGACGTCGACCTGCTGGTCGCCAGCAGCCGACCCCGGCCGATCATGGAGCGGTTCGTGTCGCTGCCGATCGTCGATCGCGTCCTGGCGAGCGGCGAGACCAAGTCCTCGGTCACCACCACGCGGGGGCTCCAGGTCGATCTGCGGGTGGTCCCGCTCGACACGTGGGGCGCGGCGCTGATCTACTTCACGGGCTCCAAGCCCCACAACATCCGGATCCGGGAGCTGGCCATCCGCAAGGGGCTGCGGCTGAACGAGTACGGGCTGTTCCGCGTGAAGGGCGGGAAGCGCATCGTCGCCGAGACCGAGGAGGAGGTCTACGAGCACCTCGGCCTCCCGTACATCCCGCCCACGCTGCGCGAGGACCGCGGCGAGATCGAGGCCGCGCTGGCCGGCGAGCTGCCCGAGGTCCTGCAGGACAAGCAGATCAAGGGGGACCTGCACACGCACACCGACCTGACCGACGGCCTGGCCCCGCTCGAGGAGATGCTCGAGACCGCGGCCGCTCGCCGGTACGCCTACTACGCGGTGACCGATCACGCGCCGAACCTGTTCATGCAGCGCATGACCGACGAGAAGATCCTCGCGCAACGCGACCGGCTCAGGAAGCTGCAGGAGCGCTACCCCAAGATGACGCTGCTGCACGGCTCCGAGCTGAACATCGACCCGGAGGGCGGGGTGGACTGGCCCGAGGGGTTCCTGGCCGACTTCGACGTGCTCGTGGCCTCGGTGCACTCGCACTTCAACCAGCCGCGGGACCAGATGACCCGCCGCATCGTCCGGGCCATGGAGAACCCGTACGTCCACGTGATCGGCCACCCCACCGGGCGGCTGATCGGGCGCCGGCAGCCCTTCGAGTTCGACGAGGAGGAGGTCTTCAAGGCCGCGGCCCGGACCGGCACCGCCCTCGAGATCAACGGCTTCCCGGACCGGCTCGACCTCAAGGACGAGCACATCCTGTGGGCCCGGCGCTACGGCGTGAAGTTCGCGGTGGACACGGACTCCCACGCCACGGTCCACCTGGAGGCGATGCGGTTCGGGGTGGCCACGGCGCAGCGCGGCTGGCTCACCAAGGACGATGTGATCAACGCGTGGCCGCTCGCGAAGCTCCGACGGTTCCTGCGGAAGGGCCGTCCGGCCTGACGGTGCCGTCCCGACGCCGCCTGGGTCGGCGGTTCTTCGCTCGCCCGTCCGTGGAGGTCGCGCCCGACCTCCTGGGCCGGTACCTGGTCCGGCGCCTGCCGGATGGTCGCCGGCTCGAGGTCCGGATCGTGGAGACCGAGGCCTACCGCGAGGACGACCCGGCCAGCCACTCGTACCGCGGGCGGACCACCCGGACCGAGGTGATGTTCGGACCGCCGGGGTTCCTGTACGTGTACTTCACCTACGGGATGCACTTCTGCGCGAACGTCGTCACCGGCCGGGACGGCGAGGGCAGCGCCGTGCTCCTGCGTGCCGCCGAGCCGCTCTCGGGCCTGGACGAGATGCGCCGGCGCCGGGGATCCGCGGATCCGCTGCTGCTGGCCTCGGGTCCGGCCCGGCTCTGCGAGGCCCTGGGCGTGGATCGGGCGCAGAACGGCGTCGACCTGGTCCGGGGGGACGAGCTCTGGCTGCTCGAGGGCGACCCCGTGCCGCCCTCGCGGGTGGCGCGGAGCACACGCGTGGGCATCCGGAACGCCGTGGATCGACCGTGGCGGTTCTACGTGCGGGGCGAGCCGCACGTGTCCCGGGGGCGGCCGGCCGGCCCCGACGGGCTCAGGGGTTCACGACGATCGTGACCGTGCTGCCCTCGGGGGCCCGGGTCCCCGAGGGCGGGTCCTGCGACCAGACGACGCCCTTCGCGTAGTCGCAGCCGGGGTCCGAGGGGCTGCACGCCTGATCCTTCACCACCGAGACCCGGAGCCCCGCGTGCGTGAGCGTGGCCGTGGCCTGCCCCTGGGTCATCCCGACCACGTCGGGCACGTGGATCTCGGCGACCGGCGAGGGCGAGGAGGCCTCGGCCACCGTGATCGTCACCGTGCTGGTCTGCTGTGCCTGCTCGCCGGCCCCGGGGCTCTGCGCGATCACGGTCCCCGCGGGCTGCTCGGAGGGCTGGGAGACGGCCCGCACGTTGAACCCCGCGGCCTCGAGCGCCGCGGTGGCCTGGGCCTCGCGCAGGCCGACCACCGAGGGCACCGTGAGGTACTGGTACGAGCTCGGCTCCTTGCAGACCTTGTGCGGCTCGGTCCCCACGATGTACTGGATCGTCTGGATGTTGCCGGGCGGCGTGTACGGGTTGGCCAGGCATCCCTGCGTCACGTCCACCCGGACCGTGACGTACGTGACGTCGGAGGAGGGGAACGGCCGGGCCGGCATGGTGCTGGTCGCGTTGACCATGAACGCGCGCCAGATCTGCGCGGGCCAGGTCCCCCCGTACACCCTCGAGATGCGCACGCGCGGGTACGCCATCGAGATCTGCCCCTGCGGGAACCCCACCCAGACGGCCGTGACCAGTTGGGGCACGGCCCCCACGAACCATGCGTCGCTGTAGTTCTGGGCCGTGCCGGTCTTGCCGAGCTGGGGACGTCCGATGTTGGCGGCCGCGCCGGTCCCGTACAGCACGACCTTCTGGAGGATGCCGTCGGCCACCGTGACCACCGCCGGCGGGATCACCTGCTTGGGCTGGGGCCGGGCCTCGTACAGGACCTCGCCGTCGGCCCGGGTGATCCGGATCACCGGGGTGGGCTGGACGTGCCGTCCCCCGTACGCGAGGGTGCCGTACGCCGAGGCCATCTCGAGGGTGTTGACCTCGTTGGTCCCGAGGACCGCGGAGGGCACCGCCTGCAGGGGTGTGTCGGGGGAGGTGGTCCGGGTGCAGCACCGGATGCCCATGCGCTTGGCCGTCTGGACCAGCTGCTGCGCACCCACGTACGCGTTGCCGTCGCCCATCTTCACGAGCAGGTTGGCGTAGGCCACGTTCACCGAGTTCACGGTGGCGCTCTCGAGCGAGAGGGTCCCGTACCCGGCGCCTTCGGCGTTGCCCGGCTCCCAGTACGTGCCGTCCTGCAGCGGGATCTTCGCGAAGGAGCCGCTGAGCGGCGTGCTCGGCGACAGCCCGTCCTCCAGCGCCGCGACGAGCGCGAACGGCTTGAACGCCGAGCCGGCCTGACGGCCGGTGGTCCCGCCGGTGGCCAGGTTCACCCGCGCGTACCGATCCGAGCTCGACCAGTAGTCGCGCCCGCCGACCATCGCGCGGATGTAGCCGGTCCGCGGGTCGATCGCCGTGAGCGCGGCGTACGGGTCGCTGGGGTAGAGCAGGATCGAGCGCACCGCGGTCTCGGCCTCCCGCTGGAGCCGGGGCTCGAGCGTCGTCTGGATCCGCAGGCCCCCCTCGAACAGCAGGTCGTACCGGTCCTGGACGGTCTTGCCGAACCGCGGGTTGGACAGGAACCACTGCTTCACGTAATCGACGAAGTACGGGGCCGCGTACTGCTCCTCCTCGTCGGTCCGCAGGTGCAGCCGGACCGGCCGAGCCGCCACGCGCTGATACGTGGCCGGGTCGATCATGCCGAGCTCGAGCATGTTGCCCAGGACCTGGTTCCGCCGGCGGAGCCCGACCTTGGGGTGGGCGACGGGGTCGTAGTCGTTGGGCGCCCGGATCAGGCCGGCCAGCAGCGCGGCCTGGTTGAGGTTCAACCGCCTGGCCGGCCGGTCGAAGTAGGTCTGGGCGGCGGCCTGGATCCCGTAGGCCCCGTTGCCGAAGTACACCGTGTTCAGGTACCTCGTGAGGATCTGGTCCTTGGTGAGCTTCTGCTCGAGCTGCCAGGCCAGGTAGGCCTCCTTGATCTTCCGGGAGAGGGTCTCCTCGTCGCCCACGTAGGCCTGCTTGACGTACTGCTGCGTGATGGTGGATCCGCCCTCGACGATCCGCCCGGAGGTCGCGTCGATGTACGCGGCCCGGAGCAGCGCCTTGAGGTCCACGCCCCGGTGATCGTAGAAGCGCTTGTCCTCGATCGCGATCACGGCGTTGCGGACGGCCGGAGGGATCTTGGAGAAGGGGACCAGCACGCGGTTCTGCTCGGCGTGCAGGGCGGTGATGAGGGTCCCGTCCGCCGCGTAGAGGAAGGACGTCTGGGGCAGGGCCGGCGTCGAGGTCCGCTCTTCCTCCAGGCTCGGCAGGTGGCAGGCCGAGGCCGACAGGACGAGCAGCGACACCCCGAGGAGGAGCCATCGCCGGGGGAAGCTCATGGCCGTGCCATCATAGCCACGGTGCCGCATCCGCACTGGTAGCATCGCCTGTCCGATGACCTCCCCCGACCTGTCCCGTCTGCTCACCGGCGCCGCCGAGGTGATCCCCGAGGGCGGGCTGGAGGACAAGCTCGCGCTGGGCCGCCCCCTCCGGGTCAAGCTGGGCATCGACCCCTCGCGGCCGGACCTCCACCTGGGGCACGCGGTCGTGCTCCGCAAGCTCCGGCAGTTCCAGGACCTCGGTCACACCGTGGTGCTCATCATCGGTGACTTCACCGGACGGGTGGGGGATCCCTCGGGACGGTCGGAGACGCGGCCCTTCCTGAGCGAGGCCGAGATCGAGGCCAACGCGCGCACGTACCTCGAGCAGGCCGGCTGCGTCCTGGACATGGCGAGCGCCGAGGTCCGCCGCAACTCCGAGTGGCTGGCCGGGCTGTCGATGGCCGAGGTGCTCGAGCTCGCGTCGCACGTCACGGTGGCCCAGATGCTCGAGCGCGACGACTTCCGCCAGCGGTACCGGGACGGCCGCCCCATCAGCGTGGTCGAGTTCCTGTATCCGCTGATGCAGGCCATGGACAGCGTGGCCGTGCGGGCCGACGTCGAGATGGGCGGGACCGACCAGACGTTCAACCTCCTGGTGGGCCGCGAGATCCAGCGGGCCCACGGACAGGATCCCCAGGTGGTGTTCACGATGCCGCTCCTGGAGGGGACCGACGGGGATCGCAAGATGTCGAAGTCCTACGACAACTACGTCGGCCTCACCGAGGGCCCCGACGAGATGTTCGGCAAGCTCATGAGCATCCCCGACGGGCTGATCGTGAAGTACCTGCGCCTGTGCACCGACCTCGACCCGGAGGTCGCGGCGCAGGTGGAGGCGGGGCTGGCGGACGGGGCCCTCCATCCCAACGAGGAGAAGCGGCGGATGGCCCGCGAGGTGGTGGACCTGTACCACGGCACGGGGGCGGGCATGCAGGCCGAGGACCGGTTCGATCTCATCCACCGGGACCGCGGGATCCCCCGGGACGTCGAGGAGGTGCAGATCCCGGGCTCGGCGGTCCGGGACGGCGCGGTCTGGTTGCCCCGGCTCCTGGCCGAGACCGGCCTGGCCGCCTCCAACGCGGAGGGGCGGCGGACCATCGCGCAGGGCGGGGTCCGGCTCGACGGGGAGCCGGTGACCGATCCCGACCTCGAGCTGATGGTGGCCGACCTGCGGGGCCGGGTGCTGCAGGTGGGGCGGCGGCGGTTCGTCCGGCTGGCCTCGGGCGCGCCCCGAACCGCGCCCTGACCAGGGCGTTCGGTTCGGTTGACGCCCCCGCAGGGGCTGCTACCATCTATGAGCTTGGCGCGGACCCCTCCAGGATCCCACCTGGTGGTCCGCTGCTCGCACCTTGAGAACTGAACAGTGTGCCAAAAGTCAGTGCGCACCCCGTCGGCTGGGGGCGCGTTCGCGCGTCCGCAGCAGACGGCTCGTACGGATACGTCCGGACGTTGTTCCGGCCGGATCCAAACAGCGGCCGAGGGGAGGTGCCCTCCCCGACGCCGGCTCCACGAGAACCAAGCCGGCCCTCGGGCCGGATGTTGTTTCTCTACGGAGAGTTTGATCCTGGCTCAGGACGAACGCTGGCGGCGCGCTTAACACATGCAAGTCGAGCGGGAACCTGGGGTGGGGTAACCCACCTCAGGGGAGAGCGGCGAACGGGTGAGTACCACGTGGGCAACCTGCCCCAGGCACTGGGATAACCCCGGGAAACCGGGGCTAATACCGGATACTCTCCCCGGATCGCATGGTCCGGTGAGGAAAGCTCCGACGGCCTGGGATGGGCCCGCGGCCTATCAGCTCGTTGGCGGGGTAACGGCCCACCAAGGCGACGACGGGTAGCTGGTCTGAGAGGACGACCAGCCACACTGGGACTGAGACACGGCCCAGAC
>JBHGAT010000180.1:0-4405 GCA_041946645.1 Candidatus Velamenicoccus archaeovorus
GCGATGACGGCGATCAGCTTCCTGTGCGGGGAGGCGACGACGTGGCTGCTCCGCCGCGGCGACGCCGGGCCCGCGGTCGTCGCCGTCGCCTTGGGCAGCAGCGCCGGGTGGCTGCTCGGGATCGTGTCGCTGGTCTTCCTGCTCCCGCTCCTGTTCCCGGACGGGCGGCTCCCGTCCCGACGCTGGCGGCCGTTCGCATGGTTCATCGTGCTGGTCATCGCCGCCCTCGCGGTGGGCCTGCTGTTCGGGCAGCGGACCTTCACCGGATCGACGGAGCAGGTGGGGATCGCGAACCCCATGTACGTGCCGGCGCTCGGCCGCCTCGGCACCCCGGACGCGTTCCTCGGCGTGCTCTACCCGGTCGTGTTCACCGTCTCGGTGCTGTCGCTGTTCCTGCGGTTCCGCCGCTCCCGTGGCATCGAGCGGCAGCAGATCAAGTGGGCGGCGTTCGGCTTCTTCGTGGCGCTGATCGGCATCCTCGTCTCGGACTTCATCCGGGACCCCGTCCTGGGGGCGCTCGTCGGCGCGACCGGCTTCCTGGCGTTCCCGGTGTCGATCGGGGTCGCCGTCCTGCGGTTGCACCTCTACGATCTCGACCTCGTCGTCCGCAAGGCCGTCGTGTACGCGGCGCTCGCGCTGTTCGCCACCGCCGTGTACCTGGGGCTGGTCGTCGGCCTGGGGGCGTGGCTCGGCCGCGGCAGCTCGCTGCTCACCATGGTCGCGGCGGTGGTGGTGGCGGTGACGTTCCAGCCGGTGCGCACCCGGTTGAACCGGATCGCCAACCGGCTGGTCTACGGTCACCGAGCGACGCCGTACGAGGTCCTCTCCGAGTTCTCCGAGCGCGTCGGCGATGCCTACGCGGACGAGGACGTGCTGCCGCGGATGGCCCGGATCCTCGGCGAGGGGGTGGGCGCCGAGCGGGCGGACGTGTGGCTGGCGGTCGGCGGCGAGCTCCGGGACGTGGCCGTGTGGCCGCCAAAGGACGACCCCTTCGACCCGATCGCGCTCCCCACGGAGGCCCTGCCGCCGATCCCGGGAGCCGACCGGGCGTTCGCCGTCGAGCAGGGGGGCGAGATGCTCGGCGCGGTGGCCGTGCGCAAGGGTCCCAGCGACCCGGTCTCCCCGGGCGACGAGAAGCTCGTCGGGGACCTCGCGGCGCAGGCCGGTCTGGTGCTCCGCAACGTTCGGCTGGCCGAGGAGTTGAAGCTCCGGCTCGAGGACCTGCGTGCGGCTCAGCGCCGCCTGGTGTCGGCTCGAGACGGGGAGCGCCGCCGGCTCGAGCGCAACATCCACGACGGTGCGCAGCAGCGGCTCGTGGCGCTCGCGGTGAAGGCGCGGCTCGCTCGGTCCGCGGCCGGACGCGATCCGGCCAAGGTGGCCGAGCTCCTCGGGCAGATCGAGCGGGAGACGCAGGAGACGCTCGAGGACCTCCGCGATCTGGCCAGGGGCATCTACCCGCCCCTCCTCGCCGACCAGGGGCTCGTGGCCGCGCTCGAGGCGCAGGCCGGCAAGGCTCCCGTACCGGTGGAGATCCGGGCGGAGGGCATCGGTCGGTACGCGCAGGACGTCGAAGCGGCGGTCTACTTCAGCGTCCTCGAGGGCCTGCAGAACGTGGCGAAGTACGCGCGCGCCTCGCGGGCCGTGGTGAGCCTGGCCCGCGACGACGGGTGCCTGCGCTTCGAGGTCGCGGACGACGGGACCGGCTTCGACCCCGCGGGACGGGGTACCGGCACGGGGCTGCAGGGGGTCGCGGACCGCCTGGCCGCGCTGGACGGCGGGCTCGAGATCCGGTCCGCGCCCGGGCAGGGCAGCACGATCGTCGGCCGCGTGCCCGTCCGCGACCACCCGACGGTGGGGGCCCGATGAGCGCTTCCTCCAGACCGCGCTCGACGTTCCGGCGGCTCGAGCGGTGGGCGGTCGGGTTGGGCATGGGCTTCCTGGCGTTCTTCGTGGAGAAGGCGGTCCAGCGGGCGATCCGCACGGGGTCCGTCGAGCCCAGGCCGATCGAGGCCACGCCGATCCGGGCCGTCGGGACCGAGGCCGGACCGGTGGAGCCGCCGGGCTCGTCCGAGCCAGACTAGTTGCGCCGCAGGAGATCGATCACGAGGCCCAGCGTCAGCACGCCGCCGGCGATGCCGAACGTGAGCGGGACCCATCCGGCCACGCGATCGGACACCGCGGTCAGGCCGGCCCCCAGCAGCGTCGCTCCCGCGGTGAGCGCGAGCGCGAGCCGCCGCCCGGCCCGGCGGATCGTGGTCTCCAGCGTGGCCGCGCGGAAGTTGACCTCGAGCTTCTGCCCGGGACGCGCGCCGATCAGCCGCTCGACGGCCTCGACGACCCGCAGGAACCGAACCTTCAGACGCTGCGACTGGTAGAAGAGGGCCTTGGGGTCGACCTTGGCCCCCATGCCGCGGAGCAGCTGGCGCATCAGGAACTTCCCGGCCACGTCGAACGGGTCGAGCTCGGGGTCCAGCTCGGCGGTCGCGAGCTGCATCTGCGCCAGCGCCTTGCCGGTGAGCGCGAGCGACGCCGGCAGCGGGACGTTGTGGCGGATCGAGATCTCGGTCATCTCCTGCAGGATCGGGCCGAGCTGCATGTCCTGCAGGGACACCGTGCGGTACCTGGCCATCAGCTCGCCGATCTCGTCCTGGAACGCCTTCACGTCCAGGTCGCTGCGGTCGGTCGCGCCGGCCAGCATCAACGTGACGTCGGTCAGGAAGCCGACGTCCTCCTGCCAGAACGCCATCAGCAGCAGCATCAGCTGCTCGCGCATCTCGGCGCCGACCTCGCCGACCATGCCGAAGTCCAGGAAGTAGATCCCGTCGTTCCACCACATCAGGTTCCCGGGGTGCGGATCGGCGTGGAAGAAGCCGTCGGTGAGGATCTGCTTGTAGTAGCTCTCCAGGAGCTGGCGGGCGGCCTCCCTCCGCTCGGTGCCCATCGGCGCCTGCGAGATCGGCACGCCCTGGATCTCCTGCATCACCAGGAGCCTCGAGGATGAGAGGTCACCGAACACGCGGGGCACGCCGAGCCGCGAGAACCCCTGGATCACGGTGGTCATCCGCTCGATGTTCGCGGCCTCCTGCCGGAAGTCGAGCTCGCGGTGGAGCGAGCTCGACAGGTGCTCGAAGACGGCGCTCATGTCGATCACCTGCTTGAGCCCCTGCCGGTGAGCCGCCTTCTCCGCGAACAGCTCGAGCAGCGCGAGGTCCTCTTCGATCTCCGCGCGCGCGGTGGGCCGCTGGACCTTGACCACGACGCGTTCGCCGTCGGTGAGGGTGGCCCGGTGCACCTGTGCGATCGTTCCGGCCGCCATGGGCTGGGGGTCGAGCGACTCGAACACGTCCTCCCACGGCACGCCGAGCTCCTGCTCCATGACCCGCACGACCTGTTCCTCGGACAGGGGCGGGACGTTGTCCTGGAGCGTGGCGAGCTCGTCGATGAACTCGGGCGGCAGCAGGTCGGGCCGGGTCGAGAGCACCTGACCGAGCTTGGCGAACGTGGGGCCCAGCTCCTCGAGCGCCGTCCGGAGGTGCCGTGCCTGCTTGCGCTTGCCGGTGGTCCCGTCGGCCTCCGTACCGAACAGCGCCTTGACCCCGTGCTTGGTCATCACCGCCGCGATCCGGGCGCCCCGGGCGGCGAGGTGGGGCTCGGTCTCGGCCACCTCGCCGGTGCGGACCGCCCGGGTGGACCGCGTCACGACCGGAGGGCCGTCGGGCGAGACGGTGTTCACGATGATCACGGTGCATCGGGCGTTGTGGGAGATGCGGTTGGGGACGTTGCCGAGCAGGAACTCCCTGCGGCCGGCCATCCCGGCGTTGCCCACGACCAGGACATCGGCGCCTTCGTCCTCGGCCGCCTGCACGATGGCCATGGCCGGGTCGTCGTCCACGACCACCTTGGCCCGGCCCCGCTCCCCGGCCAGCTCGAACGCGTACCGGCGCAGCTCGTCGCCCGCCGCTTGGGCTCGCGTGCGCTCGGCCGCCCCGTGCTCGGTGTCGGCCGGGTTCGCCGGCACGATCACCTGGACCACGACCAGCTCGGCCCCGAAGCGTTCGGCCATCGACGACGCCCACCGGACGGCCCGGTCGGCCGTCTCGGAGCGATCCGTGCCCACCATCACGCGCGTGACGCGTTCGGGGATCCCCCCGGGGTCGGAGGCTCGCATGAGGCCCGCATCATCCCAGAGCGCGCCCCGGGTGGGAACCGTGCTCCCGTCCCCGTGGCGGTGGTCTCCACGAGCCCGTCGGGATGCCGGCACGGTCCGTCGGGTGCCGGCACGGTCCGGGAGTGGGCGGGGCCGTGGGCTACACTTCATGACCGCGCCGGAGTAGCTCAGTGGCAGAGCAACCGCCTCGTAAGTGGTAGGTCGGGGGTTCGAATCCCCCCTCCGGCTCCATGCCGC
>JBHGAT010000181.1:0-4400 GCA_041946645.1 Candidatus Velamenicoccus archaeovorus
GTGCGCAGGAACATCTCCTCGATCTCCTGGGTGGAGACCAGGCCGAGCGCGGACTCCCGCTTCTGGATCGTGATGACCTGGATCTGCATCTCGCCCCGCTCGAGCGTGTACGACGCCACGGCGTGGGCCGCCTCGTGCGTGGCCACCATGACCTTCTCGCGCTGCGAGTACTTCACCGCCTGCTTCAGCCCGATCTCCTCGGTGAGCTTGGCCTGCCACAGGTCGTCCCACCGCAGGGCGTCGCGCCGGTCCTGGAGGGCGAAGATCAGCGCCTCGTTCACGATGTTCTGGATCATCGCCGGCGAGTAGCCCACGGTCATCCGGGCGAGCTTGTCGACGTCGATCGGCTCGTGACGGACCTTCGCCAGGTAATACCGGGCGATGTCGGCCCGCCCCTCGGCGTCGGGCAGACCGACGTGGATCTTCCGGTCGAACCGTCCGGGGCGCAGGAGCGCCGGGTCGAGCGTGCTGGCCCGGTTGGTCGCGCCGATCACCAGGATGTTGTAGTGCGGCACCCGTGGCTTCCCCAGCCGGAACCATCGACGGAGATGGCGCCACAGGCCCTTCGGCGCGGTGAACCCGTCCATGTTGACGAGCAGCTCGTTCACGATGCCCATCCCGGCACCGCCCATCCCCATGCCGCCCATCACGACCCGGTGCGCGGCCGAGGGCTCCCGGTACTCCCGGGACTGCTGGGAGACCTCGCCCCGGGCCGACCCGAGCGCGTCGAGCTCGTCGATGAAGATCACGGCACCGCCGTACTTGTCCGACATCGCGCGGGCCCGAGAGAACATCCGGCGGACCTTCATGTTGCCGATGCCGAAGAACATGTTCATGAACCGGCTGCCGTCGGCGATCAGGATCGGCACGCTGGAGGCGCCGGCGATGGCCTTGGCCATGAGCGTCTTGCCGGTGCCGGGCGGGCCTTCGAACAAGATCCCGTGGGGCGGGTAGCCGCCCATCTGGCGGAAGTCCTTGAACCCCTGGAACAGGCGGAGGACCTCCTTGGACGACTCCACGGCCGCGGGCTGCCCTCGGACGTCGTCGAAGGTCTTGTCGTACTCGTTGGGGTAGATCGTGTAGTAGGTGCCGCGCATCAGGAACCAGAACATGGCGGCGAACTGCACGACCAGGAACATCGAGATGAACAGGAGGTAGACGACCAGGTTCCGGTAGGTGGCCAGGGTGGCGCCGGGGTGGAAGAGCGCGTCGGTGGGGGCCACGCCCAGGAACAGGTAGCCGACGGCCACGTAGATCGTCAGGAAGATCAGGGCCCGCTTGAGCCAGCGCCCGTACCGCCGGTATCGATCCATGGCCGAACCCCCGGATGCCGTCGGCCCCATCGCCGGGCCGGTTCTCGAAGGCACAAGTGTACGCCGCCCACCCCCCGTCGGCGGGGTCCCGGCTACGGGTGGAGGGGGCGGCCCTCGAAGGGGATCGACAGCACCACCGTGGTCCGGGTCTGGACCCCACCCTTCTCCCGGAGGCGACGGATCAGGTCCTCCAGGCCGGCGGTCGTGCGGGTGCGGATCTTGAGGATGTAGTTGGCCTCCCCGGCCACGCTGTAGCAGTCCTCGACCTCGGGGAACTCGACCACCCGGTCCGGCAGGTCGTCGGGCTGCATCGGGTCGAGCGGGCTCACGGCGATCAGCGCCGTGACGAACAGGCCCAGCGCCTCGGCGCTCACCACAGCCCGGTAGGCCCGGATCACCCCGGTCTGCTCGAGCTTTCGGACCCGATCGTGGACGGTCGAGGGGGACAGCCCCACCCGGCGGCCGACGTCCGCGTAGGTGGCCCGGGCGTCCTCCTGGAGGGCGGCGACGATCTGCAGGTCGCGTTCGTCGAGCACGGCGGCATCATACGCGGGCCCGGGTGGGGGAGCGGCCGGCCGGGCCGCGGCGGATGCGCGGAACCCCCCGCCCGGGGCATTGCCGGACGGCGCCGGGAACCGGTAGAAGTCGCATGCGCAGGGCCCTCCTCTCCGGCCCGGAGAGGGGGACCCGTTGGAGCAGGTCGCATCGCCCCGGCCGACCACCGCGGCCGTGGCCCCGCCGCCCCGGCGACACCATCTCCGCCGCCTGGATCGGCTGCCGGCCGACCTGGCCCGCCGCTACACGGCGGCCGTGGCCGCCCTGGCCCCCGTGGTGGAGTCGGCCCTGGGCCCCGAGGTGGTCGCCAACCGTACGGTGGCGGCCGACCCGGGACCGCCCCGGCTCGAGCTCGAGCCGTGGATGTCGGCCCGGCGGCGGTTCCAGGCACGGGCCCGCCGCCTGGCCGCGCGCTCCGGCGCGCTCCTCGCCGTCGACGTGCGGGCCTGCTACGCGTCGATCCGCCCGGATGCCGTCGAGCGGGCCCTCCGGCGCCTGGGGTGCCCGCCGGGACCGGTGGAGGACGTCCGCGGCATCCTCCGAGCCGTGCGCGAGCGCGGCGTGCCCGGGCTCCCGGTGGGCCCGCCGCCCTCGGCCGTGCTGGCCAACGCGGTGCTGGGGCCGGTCGACGGGCTCCTCGTGGGCGCCGGGGCGAGCCACCTGCGGTGGGTCGACGACTTCTGGGTGTTCGCGCCGGACGCCTCCACCGCCCTGGGCACGCTGTGCGCGCTCGAGCGCGAGCTGGGGGAGCTCGGCCTGCGCCTGGCCCCGGAGAAGACGCGGCTGGTCACGGGCTCCGAGGCCTTGCGGCGGACCGCCGGATGGCCCGGACCCTCCGGACCGGGCCCGCGCTATCATCGGCCCTCCGATGCGCACCCTGTACCGGGCGTCCCAGGTCCGCACGCTGTCCCATCCGCCGGTCGGGGAGTGGATCTTGGTGGACGGCCGGCACGTGGAGCGCCTGGGCTCGGGTGACCCGCCGGCGGCGGATCGCGTCGTCGAGCTGCCCGGGACCACCATCCTGCCCGGCTTCGTCGATGCCCACGTCCACCTCACCGGGACGGGGGAGCACCACCGGGCGCCGGAGGTACCGGGGGTGCGCTCCGCCGGCGAGCTCCTCGAGCTCCTGGGGCGCCTGGCCAAGACCGGCGACGGCCCGCTCCTCGTCCACGGCTGGGACGAGTCCACGTGGGACCGTCCCGAGCCGCCCTCCCTGGACGAGCTCGACGCCGTCACCGACCGGCCCCTCGCGGCGGTCCGGGTGGACGGGCACGTCACGCTGACCAACTCACCGGGCCTCCAGCTGTCCGGCGCGGCCGGGGCCGAAGGCGTCGAGGTGGACGCCCGGGGCCGCCCCACCGGGCGGGTCACCCGAGAGGCCAACGATCGCCTGCGCCGGTGGTTCCAGAACCACCTGAGCGACCGGGATGTGGAGCAGCTCCAGCTGGAGGCGGCCAGCCTGGCCGTGGCCCACGGCGTGACCTGCGTGCACGAGATGTCGTTGCCCTCCGAGCGCGGGCTGCGCGACCTCCAGATCCTCCTGGGGCACCGCGGGCGGCTCCCGGTGGACGTGGTGACGTACGTCGCCACCACCGACATCGCCCAGGTCATCGACCTCGGCCTGCGCCGGATCGGCGGGGACCTGCTGGTGGACGGGTCGATCGGAGCGCGGACGGCCTGGGTCTCGGAGCCGTACGCGACGGGGGAGGGGAGCGGGGCCTCCTACTTCCGGGACGACGATCTGGCGGAGTTCTTCCACGCGGCCCACCTGGCCGGGCTCCAGGTGGCCGTGCACGCCATCGGCGACGCCGCCATCGCCCAGGTGGTGCGGACCTGGGAGCGCGTCTACCGCACGCTGGACTCACGAGAGCGGCGCCACTTCCGGGCCCGGCGCCACCGCATCGAGCACTTCGAGATGCCCACCGGCGACCTCATGGAGCGAGCCGCGGCGCTGGGGCTCGCGATCTCGGTCCAGCCGGCGTTCGACGCCGCGTGGGGCCATCCCGGGGGGATGTACGGCACGAGGCTCGGCCCGCAGCGAGCCCGCCCGATGAACCCGTTCCGGTCGCTGCTCGAGCGGGGCCTCGAGCTCGGGGCCGGCTCGGACTCGCCGATCACCACGATCGACCCGCTGGTCGGGATCGCGGCGTTCGAGTCGCACCACGAGGCCTCGCAGCGGCTGAGCCGGGAGGACGCCATCCGCGCGTACACGCTCGGCAGCGCTCGCCTGGCGCAGCTGGAGGACAAGAAGGGGAGCCTGGCACCGGGCATGCACGCCGACTTCGCGGCGTGGGACGACGACCCCCTGTCCGCCCCCAGCCTGGACGGCCTCCAGCCGGTCCTCACGGTGTCGCTCGGACGCGAGGTCTTCGCGGCCTGACCGGCGGCCGCGATGGGCTCCTCCGGCCGGGCCGGGGCCAGCACGTTTGACACCCCCGGAAGGGCGGCCCTACAGTACGGGCGCGTCGCCGCTTCGGCGGGGACGCGTGAGGACCCAAGAGGCTGAGTAGAGAACGCGGCGCCCCGGCGCCG
>JBHGAT010000182.1:0-4393 GCA_041946645.1 Candidatus Velamenicoccus archaeovorus
GTGGTCGGCGAGGTCCGTGGCGGGGAGGCCCTGGACATGCTCCAGGCCATGAACACCGGCCACGACGGCTCGATCTCGACGATCCACTGCAACTCGCCGAGGGACGCGCTGTCCCGTCTGGAGACCATGGTGCTGATGTCGGGGATGGACCTCGGCGTCCGGGCCATCCGCGAGCAGATCTCGTCCGCCCTGAACCTGATCGTCCACCAGGGGCGCCTGAAGGACGGCAGCCGCCGCATCACCCACGTCACCGAGGTCGTGGGGATGGAAGGCGACGTCATCACGCTGCAGGACATCTTCCTGTTCGACTGGTCGGCCGGGCTCGACGAGAACGGCCGGTTCCGGGGCCGCCTGAAGCCGACCGGCCTGCGCCCGACGTTCCTGGACAAGCTGCAGGAGCACGGCGTCACGGTGTCGCCCGAGCTGTTCACGCCGGAAGCGAGGGGAGCGGCATGAGCCGGCGCCTCCCCGCGCTCGGCCTGATCGGCGCGTTCCTGCTGCTGCTGGCGGGGCCGGCCGCCGCCGCCACCACGTCGCAGGCCGACATCCGCAAGGTCGACGCCGGCCACCTGCCGGAGGTGGCGGTGACGATCTCCCTCCCCGGCCAGGAGACGCTGGCCAGCGACGAGGTCACCGTGACCGAGAACGGCGAGTCCGTGCCCGTGCTCTCGGTCCAGCCGCTGACCGAGAGCGCGCCGTCGGTGGACGTCGTGCTCGCGTTCGACCTGTCGGCCAGCATGGCCGGCGTGCCGCGGACCTCCGCCATCGCCGCGGCCAGGCAGTTCGTCCAGGGGCTGCCTGCCGCGACCCGGGTGGGACTGCTGACCTTCAACGACCAGGTCCGTGTGGTCACGCCGATCACCGACGACCACGCGGCCGTGCTCTCGGCGCTGGCCAAGCTGCCCGGTGTGCACCCGGGGACGGCGCTGTTCGGAGCCGTGACGCAGGCCTCGTCGATGTTCTCGGGCTCGGGGCAGCACAACGTCGTGCTGCTGGCCAACGGACCGAACAACGTGGGCGACGGCGACCTGCTGAGCGCGGTCGAGGCCGCCACGTCGAGGGACGTGACGATCTTCTCGGTGGGGTTCCGGGGCGGTGACACGGACGTCCAGACGATGGTCCGCCTGGCGGACGGGACCGGCGGGACGTACCAGTCGGCCCAGACCGCCCGGCTGGACGAGCTCTACGCCAGGATCGCCACCCAGATCTCCGACCAGTTCGTCGTGACCTACCGGTCGTCGGCCTCGCCGGGCGACCAGCTGAACATCGAGATGACGGCGGCCGGTTCCAACCTGAACGCGCTGGCCCTGGTGCCGAAGGTCAAGCCGAAGCATCAGACGGGCCCGGTCATCGAGGAGGTCAAGCCGCTGCTCGGCGGCACGCTGGGGCTGGCCGTCGCGGTGCTGGTCACGTTCGTCGCGGCGTTCCTGCTGTTCGTCATGCTGATCGGCACGGGGTCGCGGGTCCGGCGCGAGCGCCGGGCCGCGATGCGGATGAAGGCCGTGGCCAGCCCCGTGGCCGGGCCCGAGGCCGAGACCCGGGCCGGCGCCGTGCAGTGGATCCCGCAGCAGATGGTCCAGGTGGCCGAGCGGGTGGTCGAGGCCGGCGGGTTCGGGGCGACGCTGGATCACCGGCTCGAACAGGCCGGGTTCGCGCTCCGCTCGAGCGAGTTCATCACCGCGATGGTGGGCACCGGCGTGGCCGGCGCGGTGCTGGCCGGCCTGCTCTTCCAGAGCCTGCCGATCGTCCTGGTGGCCACGGTGGCCGGCGCGTCGGTCCCGTGGTTCATCGTCTCGTACCGGCTGAGCAAGCGGGCCCAGAAGCTGGACGAGCAGCTGCCCGAGGTGCTGAACATCATGGCCAGCTCGCTCCGGGCTGGTCACAGCTTCCTCCAGGCCCTGGACGCCGTCTCCAAGGAGATCCCCGAGCCCGCGCAGGGCGAGTTCATGCGGACGCTGGCCGAGATCCGGCTGGGCCGTCCGCTCGACGAGGCGCTGAACGCGATGGCCGAGCGGGTCGGGAGCGAGAGCTTCCGGTGGGCCGTCCTCGCCGTGAACATCCAGCGCGAGGTCGGCGGCAACCTGGCGGAGATCCTCGACACCGTGGCCGAGACCGTCCGTGAGCGTCAGACGCTCCGCCGCGAGGTCCACGTGCTCACGACCGAGGGCCGTCTCTCGATGTACATCCTGACGGCGCTGCCGCTGCTGTTCGCCCTCTACCTGTTCACCACGCGCAGGGACTACGTGCGGGTCCTGTACACCACCCGCGTCGGGGTCATCATGCTGATCACCGCCGGAGCGCTCCTGGTCGCCGGCTTCGCCTGGTTCAGGAAGATCGTGAGGATCGATGTCTAGTCCAGCCATCTTCGCCGTCGGCCTCCTCTGCACCTTCGGCGCCGTGCTGCTGCTCGCCATGGCGGTGGACGTCGCCCTGTCGCATCGCAAGCAGGCGGTGCGGCTGCTCGAGGCGCAGGTGGGGGGGTCCACCACCGCCCAGATCCCCAACCTCCGGGAGCAGGACCTGGCCCGGAGCTTCTTCCAGCGTGCGGTCGCCCCGGTGATGACG
The DNA here is from genome assembly GCA_041946645.1 of Candidatus Velamenicoccus archaeovorus. Classification (GTDB taxonomy): domain Bacteria; phylum Actinomycetota; class UBA4738; order UBA4738; family HRBIN12; genus DASQQQ01. The sequence goes on from JBHGAT010000182.1 coordinate 2,566, forward strand.
GGCGCCGGGCGCGCCGTCAAGCGGTTCACCCCCGTCGGGGCGCTCGACCGCTACACGCGCAAGCTGATCCTGGCCGGCAACCCGCCAGCCTGGGACGCCGAGCGCTTCGCCGCCGTGAAGATCGTCGGCGGGGTCGCCGCCTTCGTCGGCTCCTTGGTCCTGACCTCGGTCGTCGGGATCGCCGGGTTCAAGGCCCTGGGCATCGTCATCCTGCTCACCGCCGTGGGCTTCTTCGGTCCCGACGTGATGCTGGACAACAAGATCGAGGCTCGCCAGAAGGAGATCCGCCGGTCGCTCCCGGACACGCTGGACCTGCTCACGATCAGCGTCGAGGCCGGCATGTCGCTGAACGCCGCGATCGGGCAGGTCGTGCGGAACGTGCCCGGCGTGCTGTCCCGGGAGTTCGCCCGGATGCTGCAGGAGATCCAGCTCGGCGTGTCCCGGAGCGACGCGTTCAAGGCGCTGGCCGAGCGGACCGACGTGGACGAGCTGAACGGCTTCGTGCTGGCGATGATCCAGGCCGACATCTTCGGCGTCAGCATCTCCAACGTCCTGCGCGCGCAGTCCAGGGACCTCCGCGTGCGCCGGCGGCAGCGGGCCCAGGAGGAGGCACAGAAGACCCCGGTGAAGATCGTCTTCCCGCTGGTCATGTGCATCCTGCCCTCGCTGTTCGTGATCGTGGCCGGTCCGGGCGTGATCCGCATCATGCAGTCGCTGCTCGGCTCCGGCTCCTAGGCGTTCCGGCTCCGCCCCGCTGCTAGGCTTCGCAGCGGATGCGGATCGCCTACCAGGGGGAACCCGGCGCGTTCAGCGAGACGGCCGTGCTGGCCGTGTTCCCGGACGCCGACACGATGCCCTGTGACACGGTGCGCATCGTGTTCTCCCGGGTCACCAGCGGTGAGGCGGCGTTCGGCGTCGTACCGGTCGAGAACTCGCAGGCCGGCTCGGTCAACGAGACCTACGACCTCCTGCTCGACAGCAGCCTGGTCCGGATCGTGGGCGAGGTGGTGCTCCGGATCGACCACGCGCTGCTCGCGCTGCCCGGGACGCGACTGGAGGACGTCCGCAAGGCGTACTCGCACTGGCAGGCCCTGGCCCAGAGCGAGGAGTTCCTGAGCGCCCACCGGATCGAGCCGGTGCCGGTCCACGACACGGCCGGCGCGGCCCGCCTGGTGGCCGAGTCCGGCCGGCGGGACGAGGCGGCGATCGCCGGGGTCGAGGCCGCCGGACGGTTCGGCATGGTGGTCCTGGCCGAGCGGATCCAGACCCACCCCGACAACTTCACGAAGTTCGCCGTGATCGGGACCGGGGACGCCGGCCTGGGGACGCCGGACAAGACCTCGCTGGTCATGGCGGTGCACGACCGTCCCGGCTCGCTGCTCGCCTCGCTGGAGCCGTTCGCCCGGCACGGGGTCAACATGACCAAGCTCGAGTCCCGTCCGCGCCGGGGCGCGCCGTTCGAGTACGTCTTCTACCTGGACGTCGAGCGCCCGGCGGACGATCCGGAGCTGCTCGCGGCGCTCGAGGACGCTCGCCTGCACACCTCGATGCTGAAGGTCCTGGGCTCCTACGCGGGCTCCAAGGGACCCGTGTAGGGATCGCGATGGCCGGGCCGGCGGGTTCGGGATGAGGGCCCGCCCGCGAGCCCGGCACGCCGCCCGGTCGCCGGTGCCGTTCGGGCTGCTCGCGCTGGTGCTGGTCGTGGTCGCGGGCGGCGTCGTGGCGTGGCGGCTGGGGGGCCGCGGTGGAGAGCGCGTCGCGGGGAGCCCCGCCGGCCGGTCGCCGGCCCCGAGCGCGACCGCGAGCCCCAGCGCCTCGCCCACCGCGC
>JBHGAT010000183.1:0-8193 GCA_041946645.1 Candidatus Velamenicoccus archaeovorus
CCGTTCAGCCAGGCGATGTCCTGCTCGGTGGAGTCTCGCCCGTGCTGCATGAGCGACAGCGTGTAGGTGTCGAAGCGCTCGCGGGTGGCCGCGAGCGACGCGGTGATGGTGGACAGCCGCTCCTCGAGGTACGCCCGGCGCTTCTCGAGCAGGCGGATCCGCGTGTCGGGGGCCAGGTACTTGAAGAAGGCCAGGCGGACGCGGAAGCGGTTGTCCTCGGACGAGGTCTCGTGCCCGGCCTCCTCGAGGAGCTCGAGGAACAGCGTCTCGCCCTTGTCCGTGATCCGGTAGACGTTCTTGCGGCGGCCGACCTCCTGCTGGTCGAACACGCGTTCCACGGCGCCCTCCCGCTCCAGGCGGCGGAGGCTCGGGTAGAGCGAGCCGTACGAGACGCGCCAGAAGCCCCCGAGCGTGTCGGTGAGGCGCTTGGAGAGCTGGTAGCCGTGCATGGACCGCTCCTTCAGCAGCCCCAGGATCGCCAGTTCGAGCATTCGGGCACGACCTTCCGGTGTGGCGGTTCGATATATCGACTCGATATATCTAATCGCTACGTCGCGGCGGCGTCAACCGCGAGGGATGCGTGCTCCGGCACCGGCTGCCGGCCCGCCGCGAGGGCGAGCGCGGCCGCCACGACCCCCACGACCCCGCAGCCCAGCCACAGGACGCCGGGGGAGCTGGCGTAGACGGTGGTGCCGATCACCGGGCCGAGCATCCAGGCCAGGCCGAACATGCCCCCGTAGGCCGACTGGTACCGGCCCCGGGCGTGCTCGGGCGCGCGGTCGGCGGCGTAGGCCGAGGCCACGGGGGACTCCACCATCTCGCCGAGGGTCCAGACGACCACCATCGCGAGCAGCGTGGGGACGGTGTCCGCGGCGATCAGCGACAGGAAGGCCAGCCCGATCAGGACCTGCCCCAGCGCGACCATCCGGGTCCGCGACCGATGCTGCGTCCATGCCGTCACGGGCAGCTCGAAGACCACCACGATGATCCCGTTGAGCGCTTGGAGCAGCCCGTACGTGGACGGCGCGAACCCGGCCTCGCGGATGTGGAGCGGCAGGGTCGAGACGTTCTGCGCGTAGACCGCGGCCGTCAGGAACACGGCCGCGAGGAACAGGAGGTACCCGCGGTCGGCCAGGATCGACCGGGTGGCGCTGCTGCGCTCGGGCTCCTCGTGCCTGGCGGTGCGGACCCCGTGCGGGAGCAGGATCGCCGCGATCACCCCGAAGCCGGCCGAGGTCATCGCGTCGCCCACGAACAGCCAGTCGAACGAGTGCACGGCGAGGAACCCCCCCAGGGCCAGCCCGCACGCCCACCCCACGTTCACCGCCAGCCGATACAGCGTGAACGCCGTCACCCGTTGGGCGCTCGGCACCAGATCCGCGATCAGCGCCGCGGCCGCCGGCCGGTAGAGTTCCGCCGTGGCGCCCAGGGCCACCATCACCGGGTAGATCACCGCGAGGCTGCCCGCGCGCCACAGGATCAGGGTGAGGCCGGCCGCCGCGAACATCGAGGTGGTGATGGCGTCCCGCCGCCCGAACCGATCCGCCAGCAACCCGCCGACCGCCTGCGACACGATCCCACCCAGTCCGTAGCCGGCGATGGCCAGCCCCGCCTGCGGCGCCGAGTATCCCTTCTTCGTGAGGTAGAGCGTCAGGAAGGGCAGGACGAACGTGCCCAACCGATTGACGAAGGACCCTGCGAACAAGATCCATGCCGACCGCGGCATGGATCGGACGTTCTGACGAAGGGTCGGGTGCTCCACCGGACCCAGCTTACGGGGTGCCCGCGATAGGCCCCGGCGTCAGAGGCCGGTCCGCCGGTACCGCGCGACGTTCTCCGGCACCGGCACGCCCTCCGGCAGGTCCGGGTCGGGCTCCGGCTCCCCGGGGATCGTCCGGAGCGGCAGCACCCCCGCCCAGACGGGGAGCCCGAGGTCCTCCTGGTCGTCCTTGGGCGGCCCCGTGCGGAGCTTGGCCGAGGCCTCGTCGATGGCGATCGCGAGGAGCGTGGTCTGGTCGAGCTCGCCCCGGCTGGGCAGGCGGGCCTGCTCGGAGCGACCCGCGCAGACGTGGTCGACCAGGGCCTTCTGGGCTTCCCACTTCTCGCCCGGATCGGTGACCTCGCGGCCCCGCCCGTACACGACCACCGAGCGGTAGTTCATGGAGTGGTGGAAGGCGGAGCGGGCCAGGACCAGGCCGTCGAGCAGGGTCGCCACCACGCAGACCTCGGCACCGTCCTTCACCGAGCGCAGGGTGCGGCTGGCGTTCGAGCCGTGCACGTAGAGCGTGTCGCCGACGCGCACGTGGATCGTGGGGATCACGCGGGGCCGGCCCTGCGGGTCGACGTAGCCGACGTGGCAGAACAGGGCCTCGTCGAGGATGGCGTCGATCGTGGCCCGGTCGTAGGCGCCGCGCTCCGGCAGCCGGCGGACCCGGGTCCGCTCGCTGGGCGGTCCGACCCGTGAGGACATGCGGGGATGGTAATGGAACGCTTGAGACCGGAGCGGGGCCAGGCGAGTCGCCGTACGGCGACCACCCGGGCGACGCGGTTCGCCGAGGGGTTCCTCGTGGTCAGGCCGATGTGCGCACGGATCGACGTCTCGGTGGACGGGCGGGACGAGGTCCACCTCCCGGCGTCGTTCGGGGCCGGGCCCCCCTGCCACGGCTGACGCCGGGCCGGGCGGGGTCAGCCGGCCAGGAGCCGGTCGAGCGTGGCGACGACGGTCTCCGGTCCCCGGCGCCAGCCGACGTAGCCGCGGCGTCCCCGGACGTCCTCGTCGGTCACGGTGGTGATCTCGGGCTCGGCCTCCGTGTCCTCCTCGACCACGAGCGCCGGCAGGTGGAGGGCCCGGCCGCAGGGGGCGCCGACGGCGGCCCCGTCCGACCGGCCCACGACGACCACGGCGACCTGGCGACCGTGGACGGGGCAGGGACGGCCGAGCTCGACCGGGCAGGTCCGCACGCCCGGCCCGGAGCACCGGACGACCTCGAACCCGGCCTCGTCCAGCCGTTCCTCCATGAGGGCGACGGGCTCCTCCTCACGGTCACCCACCAGGAGCACGCGAGCCGTCCGCCGGACGTTCCAGAGCAAGGCGAGCAGCAAGAGCGCCGCCGCGGTGGCCAGGGCCGCGACCACCGCCGGCGGGACCTCCCGTGCCCACAGCACCACCGCCGCGAACCCCACGATCACGGCCACGTACCCCAGGTACTCGTCGCGCCAGCGCATCGTCGACCTCCTCGGCCCGTCCCACGGTGCAACCGCGATCGGAGGCTCATCAGGGTCGAACGACCCCCGAAGGCGGGGGCCCGGGGCATCATGGGGACGTGAGGGTGCGGGCGAAGCGCGTGTACGATCCGCCGGCCTCCCGGGACGGCGCGCGGATCCTGGTCGATCGGCTGTGGCCCAGGGGGATCCGGAAGGATCGCCTCGCGATCGATCGATGGATGAGGGAGGTCGCGCCCTCGTCCGAGCTCCGGACCTGGTACGGGCACGATCCCGATCGGTGGGAGGAGTTCCGGACGCGGTACCGGCGCGAGCTCCGCTCGGGCCCGCAGGGCGCGGCCCTGCGCGAGCTGCGCGAGCTGGCGGCCCGCCGGAACGTGACGCTGCTCACCGCCACGCGCGACCTGGAGCGGAGCGCGGCCGCGGTCCTCGTGGAGCTGCTCGGCTGACCCGGTGGATCAGCCGCCGATCGAACCGGGCGGCGTGCCGCCCTCACCCCGGCCGGCCTCGCGCAGGAAGCGCTCGACCTCGGCGGCCAGGTCGTCGCCGGTGGGCAGGCGCTCCTCGTCGGCGAGGGTCTCCAGGCGCTGCACGTACGCCTTCGAGTCCTCGTCCTGCGCGACCACCGCGTCCAGCCGCTCGCGCTGGGCCATGGCCTCGTCGGGGAGCGGCCCCAGGGGCAGGTCGACCCCGAGGTGCCTGCCGGCGTGCTCGAGCAGGGCGATCGAGCCCGCGGCGTACGGCCCGCTGACGTAGTGCGGGACCTGGGCGAAGAACCCCACGGCCGGCACGCCGCTCCCGGCCACGGTGATCTCGACGGCCGACAGGACGGCCGAGGGCACGCGGAGCAGGCCGGGCGGACCCTGCTGCTCGTCGGGGCCGAGCAAGCCGGCCTTGGACGCGGTGGCCATCACCGGCACCGGGCGCGTGTGCGGGACGGCCGCGGGGATCGAGCCCAGGCCCACCCACTCCACCACGCCGAGGCGCAGGGCGAGCTCCAGCACCTCGTCGGCGAGGCGGCGCCACCGGAAGTCCGGCTCGGCGCCGTGGAGCACCAGGAGGTCGCGATCTCCGATCCGGGCCCGGCGCAGCGTGAGGTCGGGCCAGGTGAGCTCGGTGAGCACCCCGTCCACGACGTCGAGCACGGGCCGCCGGGAGCGGTAGTCGTACGTCCGAGGAGGAGATGCAGCGGCACGACCACGAGATGCCCGCGGCCTGGGAGGAGTCCGGTGCGGGCTTCAGCTGTCCGACCTGCGGGGCCGGGTTCGACAGCGAGGAGGACCTGGTCGCGCACCAGGCGATGGGGCACCATCGGGATCGAGCGAGGGATCGCGATGCCGGCGCCAGGGTCCGGCCGTCGGGTCCCCGCGACCAGCGGCCGCCCCGCCACTGGCCCCAGGGCTGAGCCGAGCCCCGCGCGGCTCGGAGGCGGCCCGCCCCGAACGACCTAGGTGGCGGCCCGCCCCGACGGGGTCGACGCCGTGCTGGAACCCGCCCGGACCCCCGAGAGGGCCTCGTTCATCCGCTCGGTCCACATCGAGCCGTCGCCTCCGGAGAGCTTGGTCCAGGCGTAGTAGCCGCCGCCCGCGAGCATCGCCAGGAGCAGCCACCGCCCCTTGTGGGACCCCTTCTCCTCGGTGTGGCGCTCGAACATCTCGATGACCTTGTCCAGGTCCATCCGGCCTTGCTTGACCTCGTCCCGGAGGACCCGGTTCTCCGTCCGGAGCTCCTGGTTCTCGTCGTCGAGGTGCTCCAGCCGCCGCTCGAGCGCCTTGTCCTTCATCTGGTGGCCCATCAGCCCGGCCCGGCTCTTCGCGGTCCCGCCGAGCGTTCTCATCGTGGTGGACAGCCTCATGCTGATCGCCTCCTTCGGCCGCCTCCTGATCGGGGGGATACCCAGCGGCGGGAGGGCCGAACCACCCTCGGGAACGGGGCTGCCGAGCGCTAGCGTGGCGTCGCCCCGTCCGGGGCGAAGGCGGGACCGTGCCCAGGCACGATCCGGATCAGGCCGGGGAGCTCGAGCACCCGTCTCCGGTTGCGGTGCAGGAGCTCGGGATCGGGGGCGTAGGGGTCTTCGGCCGGTCCGGAGGCGTGCCACCACAGGTGCGTGCACACGACGAGGCCTTCCTCGGTCTCGACCAGCGTGGAGATGTCCTGCGGGGTATGGCCGGGCGTCTCGATCAGCCGGATGGCCGGCGCCAGCTCGAACCCCTCCGCCGGGCGGCTGATCCACAGATCGTCCTGGTACCAGGCCCAGTGGTCGTGGAGCCGTGCGTTCGGGAACAGCGCGACGTTCAGCGTGTGGTCGGGGTGGTGGTGCGAGACCACGACGTCGGTGACGTCCTCGGGGGAGACGCCGAGGTCCCGGAGCGGCCCGAGGATCGCGTCCCGACCCGGCGCGAGCCCGGGATCCACCACCACCAGCACGTCGCCGTCGCGCGCGAACGACGTCGTGGATCCGACCCGATCGTCGTGTCCGAGGTAGCCCTCGAGCAGGACGTGGAGCTCCGCCATCGCTGTCCCCCTCTGGTCTCGTGCTGGTCCCGCGGTGGCATCATGACGGCAGGGCGACGGGGGTGCACGAGACCGGAGGGCGGAGGCCGCGCCACGGCTTCGCCGAACTCCCAGAGCGCTCCCAGCGGATCCACAGGTGGGCGTGGTCCCCTGTGACCGAGGAGGTGGGCGACATGTTCCATCCCGATCCGAGGTGGGTGGACCACGGATGGTGGTGGCCGTGGTTCGGGGGCCTCGTCCCCGCGTTGCTGTTCGCGATCCTGATCGGCGTGGCGGTGTGGGCCGTGCTCCGGCTGAGCTCGCAGCCGCGGACGGTGCCGGGCGCCGGTGGGCCCGTGCTCCCGCCGCCCGTGCGAGATCCCGTGCTCGACGAGGTGCGGATGCAGTACGCGCGGGGCCAGATCTCGCGCGAGGAGTTCCTCCAGCGCTCGCTCGACCTCGGCGGGTCCGCCCCGCCCCCGCCCGCCCCTCCGGCCGTGGCCCCCACGGCCGGGTCCCCTCCGGCCGAGCCCCCTCCGGCCGGGGGCGGGTAGGAGGTCGCCCCGCGTGCCGACGCCGTCCCCGGACCCCGGCTCGTCGCCGACGGGAGGCGCCCCCCGGGTGCTCGTGGTGGACGACGAGGCGTACATCACCGACCTCGTGGCCACCGCGCTGCGGTACGAGGGGTTCGAGGTGGCGTCGGCCGCGGACGGCCGCCGGGCGCTCGCCCTGGTCGAGTCGTTCCGTCCGGACCTCCTGGTGCTGGACGTCATGCTCCCCGACGTGGACGGGTTCCAGGTCCAGGAGCGGCTGACCGGCCGGGGCGAGCGCGTCCCCGTCCTGTTCCTCACCGCCCGCGACGCCACCGAGGACAAGGTGCGCGGCCTCACGATCGGGGGGGACGACTACGTCACCAAGCCGTTCAGCCTGGAGGAGCTGGTGGCGAGGATCCGAGCGATCCTGCGGCGCGCGGGCGTGGGCTCGGAGACCGGCGCGACCCTCCGGTTCGAGGACCTCGAGATGGACGAGGACACGCACGAGGTCCGGCGGGCGGGACGGGTGGTCGACCTCACGCCGACCGAGTACAACCTCCTCCGCCTGTTCCTGCTGAACCCCCGACGCGTGCTGTCGAAGGCGCAGATCCTCGACCACGTGTGGAACTACGATTTCGGTGGGGACGCCTCGATCGTCGAGACCTACGTGAGCTACCTCCGCAAGAAGGTGGACGTGCGCGAACCGCACCTGATCCACACCGTTCGCGGCGTCGGCTACGTCCTGCGCCTCCCCCCGGAGTGAGGCCGTGTCCCTGCGGGCCCGCCTGTTGCTCACCACGGTCCTGGTGGCGGCCGCCGGGCTGCTGATCGCCGACGCGGCCACCTACAGGTTCCTGTCCTCGTTCCTGGTCCACCGGGTGGACGAGCAGCTCGTCGAGGCTCGGAACCTGGCGGCGCGAGCCCTGTCGATCGAGGCGCGGTTCGGACCGGCCGCGCCCCCCGGCGTGATCCTGCCAGACGGCACCTACGCCGAGGTCCGGAACGCCTCCGGCCAGACCGTGATCGCGAGGTTCTTCCGGTACGGCGTGCGGGCCGAGCTCCCGCCCCTGCTGCCTCCGGTGCTCCCGGGCACGGCGGGGTCCCTGCGGGACGTGCGGACGTTCTCGACCACGGCGACCGACGGCGGCCTTCCCGACTACCGCGTGATCGCGACCGCGCTCGGCGGCGGGGGCACGTTGGTCGTCGCGATCCCACTGACGCAGGTCGGCGTGACGCTGCACCGGCTGCTGGTGATCGAGGTCCTCGTGAGCCTGGTGGTCCTGGCGGTGCTGGGCGGCGCGTCCCTGTGGCTGGTCCGGCTGGGGCTGCGGCCGCTCGAGGGCATGGCCGAGACCGCCGGGGCCATCGCGGCGGGCGACCTGTCGCGCCGGGTGGAGCCGGCGGACGAGCACACGGAGGTCGGCCGGCTGGGGCTGGCCCTGAACGCCATGCTCGCGCAGATCGAGCGGGCGTTCGAGGAGGGCCGGGCCTCCGAGGACCGGCTCCGGCGGTTCGTCGCCGACGCCTCGCACGAGCTCCGGACCCCGCTCACGTCGATCCGCGGCTACGCGGAGCTGTTCCGCCGGGGCGCCCACTCGCGACCCGAGGACCTGGCGACCTCCATGCAGCGGATCGAGGCCGAGGCCGCCCGCATGGGCATCCTCGTGGACGACCTCCTGTTGCTGGCACGGCTCGACCAGGGGCGGCCGCTCGACCGGGAGCCGGTCGACCTGGCCGGGGTCGTCGCCGAGGCGGTCGAGGGCGCTCGGGCCGTCGAGCCCGACCGGCCCGTCGACCTCGCCGTCGAGGGCGACGCCCTGGTGCTCGGCGACGAGGGCCGGCTCCGTCAGGTGGTGGACAACCTGCTGCAGAACGTCCGGATGCACACGCCGGCGGGGACCCCGGCGCACGTCCGGGTGGCCGGGGTGGGTGGCCAGGTCCTGCT
>JBHGAT010000184.1:0-4374 GCA_041946645.1 Candidatus Velamenicoccus archaeovorus
GGCGGCGGCGGCTACCTCGTGCTGAAGCACCCCTGGCCCGCGATGCTCCGGACGATCTGGGGCGACCCCGACCGGTACGTGTCCCAGTACTTCGGCCAGTACGGGCCGCAGACCTACCTGGCGGGCGACGGCGCTCGCCGGGACGAGGACGGCTACTACTGGCTCCTCGGGCGGATCGACGACGTGATGAACGTGGCCGGCCACCGGCTCTCGACCTTCGAGATCGAGAGCGCGCTGGTGGACAACCCGAAGGTCGCCGAGGCCGCCGTCGTGTCACGTCCCGACGAGGTGATCGGCGAGGCGATCGTCGCCTTCGTGACGCTGAAGCAGGGCTACGAGGGCGACGAGACGGTTGCCAAGGAGCTCCGCGAGCACGTCTCGGCCAAGATCGGCAAGATCGCCCGGCCGCACGGGATCATCTTCACGGCGGACCTACCCAAGACCCGCTCGGGCAAGATCATGCGCAGGCTGCTGCGCGATGTCGCGCAGGGGCGACCCCTGGGGGATGTGACCACGCTGGCCAACGCCGAGGTCGTGGACCAGATCCATCACATGGTCGAGGCCGAGAGCACGCCGGAGTGAGGTCGGCCCTCTCCGACGCCGAGCGGGCCGTCGTCCGGTGGGCTCGGGTGGCCCGGCTGGCCACGGTCGGACCCGACGGACCGCACGTCGTGCCGGTCAGCCCGGTGCTCGACGGCGACATCGTCGTGTTCGCCACCGAGATCGCGACGGCGAAGGTCCGCAACCTCGAGGCCGATCCGCGGGTGGCGTTGGTGTTCGACGACTACGTCGAGGACTGGACCGCCCTGCGTCAGGTGATGGTGACCGGGCGCGCTGAGCTGCTCCGCCCCGGGCCCGAGTGGGAACGCGGCCGGGCGCTCCTGTACGAGCGGTACCGCCAATACGAGAGCGAGGCTCCGATCGGCGAGGACGACACGCTGATCGTCCGGGTACCGATCGAGCGCGTGGCCAGCTCGGGCTTCTGACGCTCGAGGCGACCGGAGGGGCGCCCGGCCGGGCGCCCCTCCGTGCTCTCTTCGTGCTCCTCCTGGGTGGGCTCCCTCCTAGGGGGTCGGGTCGGCCACCGTGACGCCGAAGATGTCGCTGTTCCCGAAGTTGGCCGGGCAGTCGGCCGGGACGTCCGGTGGGCTCGCCGGGTTGGTCGGCTCGGCCAGCAGGCCGTGCTCGCGTTCCCAGTCCTCGGCCCCCCGTGGCTCCTCCGGATCGGCCTGCCGGGCCCCGGAGGCGACGGCCTCGTCGTGGAGGTCCTGACGGAACTGGTCGATCGCCGGGCAGTCGGCCCCGTTCCGCACGTCGTTCCACACCGCCGTCCCGAAGTCGCGGGAGGCCGCCGCGTAGACGTAGTCGCCGAGGAACTCCGCGGCCAGGTTGTTCTGGCTCGAGCTCCGGGCGTCACCCTCCTCCCCGCGGTGCACCTCCGCGAACGCTCCCACGGACCCGTCCGTGACGTCCGCGTGCAGGACCACGCCGACCAGCTGGTTGGCGTTGGCTCCGCCCACGGCGCTGTCGTGGAAGGGCGTGGTGAAGGCGTTGTAGACGACCCAGACGTCGGTGCCGTTCGGCGAGATGGCCGGCGCCGCGTAGTACCCGCGGTCGCCCGCCTGCGTGATGTTCAGCAGGTCGGTCCAGGTGTCCCCACCGTCGGTCGAGGTGCTGAACAGCACCTGCTCGTCGTTCAACGCCTGCTGCTCGACCGTGGTCAGGACGATCTGGTCGGTGGCGTCCTCGCCCGTGGGTGCCCCGTTGGCGATGTCCACCGACGGGGCCGGCATCAGGTCGTCCCGAGCGCCGCCCACGCCGTCCATCACGCACCTCCCGATCGACGGCTCGAAGTAGGCGCAGCCGTCCAGGATCGTGAACAGGTTCTCGGGGCGGCCCCACGTCTTCCCGCCGTCGAAGGACCTGATCATCTGGATCGTGCCCGGGGCGGACCCCGTTGCGCTGAAGGCGAACTGGTAGGTGAACACGTACACGACGCCCTGGCTGTCGGTCCGGACCGTGCAGCCCGAGCGGCCGAAGCCATTCACGCTGTTGAGGTTGTTGGTGGCCGATGTGACCTGCTTCTGGGTCCAGGTGTCCCCACCGTCGGTCGAGGTCAGGACGTACAGCGGCTGCGGCGTGAACCCACGGCCGAACGCGCCCTTGAACCCCGCGTAGCAGACGTACGCGTGGCCGAAGAACGGGCTCGACGCCGCGTTGTCCGCCCAGATCTGCTCCTTGTCGGAGAACAGGGCCGCGTTCTGCTTGCTGGCGATCACCGGCGGCATCCAGTTGCCCTGGTCGGAGACGATGTCCTGGGTGAAGCCGGTCGCCGGGGCGTCGATCCTGGACACCGCGATGGCCTCGAACCCCTTGAACGCCTGCGAGCCGGGCAGCAACGAGGTGAGGTTCGCGTAGTACAGGCGCGTCCCGTTGTCCCACGAGAAGGTGCCGTCCTCGCCGGGCGCCGGACCGAACGCGAGCGCCGGGTCGCCATCGGACACGAGACCCGCGTCGGCGTAGCCCGGCAGGGTGCCGATCGGACCCTCTTCCGGCTCACACGGATCGGGCCCGGTGCAGCCGCGAGCACTGAGCCCCGTGTACGTGGGCTGGATCCACGACGCGCCGGAGTCGAACGAGAAGTAGATCCCGGAGACGCCGACCCCTTCGGTGAAGGGGCAGGTCGTGGGGTCGCCGGCGCTGCAGGCCTCCATGTCGATGTTGTCGTTGGATCCGGCGGCCAGGACGTTGGGGTGGCTGGCGTCGACCGCGACGGCCGGTTCGTTCTGCTTGTTCTGCGAGAACGGCGTCGCGGGGCTGCCCACGTTCACCAGGACGTCCCCGTCGGCCGCGCCGGCGGGCGCGACCTGGACCAGCGCCGGGAACACCACCAGCGCCGTGCCGACGATCACGCCGAGCGCTCGTCGCTTCATCGTGCCTCCTCTCCAGACGACGACCTCATGACCCTATGACGGTGCGTGGGAAAAGGTGATGCGCGATCCGCGGTACGCCGCGTGCCGCGTCTGCGGGTGGGACGGGTGGCCTACGCTGGCTCGCCCCCTTGCCAGAGCGCGGCCGGGGCCGGTACGATGCGTTAGCACTCGACCGCCAAGAGTGCTAGCAATCGGAGACCGAGGGTGTAAGGCCCCTCCGGGGGCCCGGAAGGCAGAAGGAGGAAGGGATGGCACCGAAGCTCATCACCTTCGACGAGGACGCCCGGCGGTCGCTCGAGCGGGGGATGGACCAGCTCGCGAACGCCGTGAAGATCACGCTGGGTCCGAAGGGCCGCAACGTCGTCCTCGAGAAGAAGTGGGGTGCGCCGACCATCACCAACGACGGCGTCTCGATCGCCAAGGAGATCGAGCTCGAGGAGCCGATGGAGAAGGTCGGGGCCGAGCTGGTGAAGGAGGTGGCCAAGAAGACCGACGACGTGGCCGGCGACGGCACCACCACGGCCACCGTCCTGGCCCAGGCCATGGTCAAGGAGGGACTGCGCAACGTCGCCGCCGGGGCCAACCCCATGGCCCTCAAGCGCGGGATGGAGCGGGCCGTGGAGCTCACGGTCGAGGCCATCAAGAACCAGTCCAAGGAGGTGGAGTCCAAGGCCGACATCGCCCACGTCGGCGCCATCTCCGCCGCCGACCCCGAGATCGGCGAGGAGATCGCCGAGGCCGTCGACAAGGTCGGCAAGGACGGCGTGATCACGGTCGAGGAGTCCAACACGTTCGGGATGGAGCTCGAGCTGGTCGAGGGCATGCGCTTCGACAAGGGCTACATCTCCGCGTACTTCGTGACGGACCCCGAGCGCATGGAGACCGTGCTCGAGGAGCCGTACGTCCTGATCGCCAACTCCAAGGTGTCGGCGGTCAAGGACCTGCTGCCGGTCCTGGAGAAGGTCATGCAGACCGGCAAGCCGCTGCTGGTCATCGCCGAGGACGTTGAGGGCGAGGCCCTGTCCACGCTGGTCGTCAACAAGATCCGCGGGACGTTCCGCTCGGCCGCCGTCAAGGCCCCGGGGTTCGGCGACCGCCGCAAGGCCATGCTGCAGGACATCGCCATCCTCACCGGCGGCCAGGTCATCTCCGAGGAGGTCGGCCTCAAGCTGGAGAACGCCACCCTCGACCTGCTGGGGCAGGCCCGCAAGGTGGTGATCACCAAGGACGACACCACGGTGATCGAGGGGGCCGGCAAGGAAGAGGACATCAAGGGCCGGATCAACCAGATCAAGGCCGAGATCGAGAAGTCCGACTCCGACTACGACCGCGAGAAGCTCCAGGAGCGGCTGGCCCGACTGGCCGGCGGCGTGGCGGTGATCAAGGTCGGCGCGGCCACCGAGGTCGAGCTCAAGGAGAAGAAGCACCGCATCGAGGACGC
>JBHGAT010000185.1:0-4349 GCA_041946645.1 Candidatus Velamenicoccus archaeovorus
CCCTCTGGCCCGTCGGGGACCCTAGGTGGCGGAGGGAACGACGCAAGCGGCGGGGTGCGATGACATGGACGGCCAGACGCTCTCGTTGGTCCTGTTCTCCGGGACGGACGACAAGCTGAACGCCGCAGCGGTGCTGATCGCCGGGGCGGCAGCGATGGGTCGCAAGGTCAACGTCTTCCTGCAGTACTGGGCGCTCGATGCGTTCCGGGCGGACCGCATCCACACGGACCACGGGGTGGCCCCCGAGGGGGGCGCCCAGGGTGCGCAGATCGTGCAGCACCACGCCGGCCAACACTGGAGCGAGATCCTCGGCCAGGCCAAGACGATCGGCGATGTCCGGATCCACGCCTGCTCGCTCTCGATGGAGATGTTCGGACTGACCTCGGCGGACCTGGATCCGCTGGTGGACGACCAGGAGGGTGTCGCGTCCTTCTTCATGGACGTCGACGGTCCGGTGACCTTCGTCTGAGGAGGTGTCGAGATGGCTGGCGTGACCCACATCGACCGCTCGATCGACGCTCGAGGGATGCCCTGTCCGGGCCCCCTGATGTCGCTGATCGGGGCGATCCGCGAGGGCGACGTCGGGGTCGTGATCGAGGTGCTCTCGAGCGACGAGGGCTCGAGGACCGACATCCCTGCCTGGGTCCACAAGGCGGGGCACGAGATCGTCGAGCAGGTCGAGGACGAGGGGTTCGTGCGATTCGTGGTCCGGAAGGCTCGGTGACGCGCGGTGCCGGCGCGGGTGGTCGTCCTGGGAGGCGGGGTCGGAGGCACCCTGGCGGCCAACCTGCTCTCCAAGCAGCTCGGCGCCGACGTGAAGGTGACGGTCGTCGACCCCACGGGGATGCATGTCTACCAGCCCGGCTACCTGTACGTGGCGCTGGGGCAAGCCAACGGCCGGTGGCTCTCGCGCGACGAGCGGACCTTGCTCCGCCATGACGTGGAGCTGGTGGTGGAGGGCGCGATCCGGGTGCACCCGGACGCCGGGACCGTCCAGCTCGAGCGCGGCGGCAGCCTCGACTGGGACTACCTCGTGATCGCGACCGGCGCCCGGCTGGTGCCCGACGAGATCCCCGGGCTGGTCGAGGGCTCGTACGAGTTCTACTCGCTCGACGGTGCCCAGCGGCTCCGGGAAGCCCTGCGCCGCTTCACCGGGGGCCGGATCCTGCTGGGGATCGCCGGCATCCCGTACAAGTGCCCGCCGGCGCCCGTGGAGTTCCTGTTCATGCTCGAGGAGCACCTGCGCCGGCGGGGGATCCGGGAGCAGAGCGAGATCACGCTGCTGTCGCCGCTCAACCGAGCGTTCACGATCGAGTCGGCCTCGAAGGTGATCCAGCCCATCATGGAGGAGCGTGGGATCGGGCTGATCACCTTCTTCAACGTCGAGTCGGTCGACCCGTCGGCCCATACGGTGTCCTCGCTCGAGGGCGAGAAGCACGAGTACGACCTGCTCGTCCTGGTGCCGCCCCACCGCGGCCAGCGCGTCGTCGTGGATTCGAACCTGGGCGACGCGTCGGGCTGGCTACCGACCGACCGGGCCACGCTCCACGTCGAGGGCTACGACCGCATCTTCGCGATGGGCGACGCCACCAACCTGCCGATCTCCAAGAGCGGCTCCACGGCGCACTTCGAGGCGCCCGTCGTTGCCAGCCGCATCGCGTCGCTGATCCGGGGCACGGCGCCGAAGGAGAACTACGGGGGCAAGGTGATGTGCTTCCTGGAGACGGGCAACCGCAAGGCCACGGTCCTGCGGTTCGACTACGAGCACCCGCCGGCGCCTCCCAAGCCGAACACCCTGTGGCACACGTCCAAGTGGATGTTGAACCGCCTGTACTGGGAGATCGTCCCGCAGGGACGGCTGCCGGAGAACGTGCCGCTGCCGATCCCGACCGGAAGGAGCGAGTCATGAGCCAGGCCGTCACGAGGACCTTGGACCTGAAGGGACTGTCCTGCCCGCTGCCGATCGTGAAGACCGCCCAGGGCATGAAGGAGCTGGCGTCGGGCGACCTGATCGAGGTGCTGGCCACGGACCCCGGGTCGGTGGCGGACTTCACGGCCTGGTGCAAGTCGACCGGGAACGAGCTGGTCGAGCGGGCGGACGAGGGCGGCGTGTACCGCTTCGTGATCCGGAAGAAGTGACCGGGAGGGATGAGCAGGATGGCCGTCGACGAAGCGACGCTCGGGGTCCCGGTCCACGAGCACGAGGCACACGCCCACCAGAAGCTCGTGATCATCGCGTGGAGCGGCGACCTCGACAAGGTGTGGCCGCAGATGATCCTGGCCACGGCCGGGGCCGCCATGGGCATGCAGACCACCGTCTTCTTCACGTTCTGGGGGCTGTTCTCGCTGGTGAAGGAGGAGAAGCGCCTCACCGGTGAGAACTGGATGCAGAAGATGGTCGCGATGATGGATCGCCCCGGGATGGAGCACCTCAAGCTCGGCAAGATGAACTTCGCCGGCGCGGGGCCGGCGATGATGAAGAAGCTCGCCCGCGAGCACGATGTCGCGACCCCGGGTGAGCTGCTGCAGATGGCCGTGGACATGGGCGTGAAGCTCGTCCCGTGCCAGATGTCGATGGACCTCCTCGGGCTCTCCCGCGAGGACATGATCGACGGGCTCGGCGAGCCCGCCGGTGCCGCGGCGATGCTCCTGGAGGCGCAGGACGCGATCACGTTGTTCATCTGATCGCGCCACATAGGTGTCGGGCCGTCCATCGCACCCCGACAACGAGGGCCGGGAGGCCAGTCCCCCACCAACCTCCCGGCCCTCACCTTCCGGGTCGGGGGCGCCGGTGGCGCCGATCATCGGCTCGGAGTACCGTGCGGGGAGACGCGAGGAGGTGTTCGATGGGGATCCTCGACAAGGTCAAGCAGGCCGCAGGAGACGTGGCCGAGGCCACCAAGAAGGGGGCCTCGCAGGTCCAGACGAAGGTCCATCTCAACCAGCTCCGCAACAAGGCGGACGACGCCGCCAAGCGGCTGGGCTACCTGATCCACAAGGAGAAGACGGGCGGGCCTCCGGCCGGCGCCGAGGGCGACGCTCTCGTCGCCGAGATCTCCGACCTCGAGCAGCAGATCGCCGAGACCTCCGCCTCGACCGAGGCGGGGAGCGGGGGTGAGGAGCCCGCGCCGCCGGCGGAGGGGACCACGCCGGCCTGAGCCGGCCGGGCCCTCGGGCGGGTCAGGCGTCGGGGAGGAACACCCGGAACGAGGCGCCGCCGCCCGGGCGGTCCTCCACCCAGGCCCGGCCCTCGTGCAGCTCGGCGAACCGCGAGACCAGCGACAGCCCCACGCCCACACCCGGCGAATGGGGGGCCTCGGTCTGCCCCTGCCGGAACGGCTCGAACACGGCCTCCTTGAGCTCGGCCGGGACGCCCGGCCCCTCGTCCTCGACCATCAGGAGCGCGCCCCCGTCCTGCGGCGCCACGCGGACCCACAGCCGCGTCCCCGCCGGCGTGTGACGCCCCGCGTTGGCCAGGAGGTTCTCGACGATCCGCTCCACCTTGGCCGCGTCGATCGAGACCACGACGGGCTGGAGGTCCATCACGACGGGGTGGCCCGACACCAGATCGGACTCGCGGACGGCGTGCTCGACCAGGACCGCCAGGTCCGTCGGTCGCCGTTGCGGGGCGACGATGCCCCGCTGGAGCCGGTCCAGGTCCAGGAGGTCCGACAGCAGCTTCTCGAGCTTGCGGGCGTTGCCGGCGATCCGGTGGATCAGATCGAGCGAGTCGGCCGGCGGTAGATCGAGCCCCGCCTGCTCCAGGGTGAGTGCCGAGCCGAGGATCGAGGTGAGTGGCGTGCGGAGGTCGTGCGAAACGGCCTCGAGGAACGTGTTCTTCATCTCGTCGAGGGCTCGGAGCCGCTGGGTGGCCTCCCGCTCGCGACGGAAGGCCTCCGAGTACTTGCGCTCGCTCCGGCGGAGCGTCTGCTCGGCCCGCTTGCGCTGGGTGATGTCGACCATCAGGCCGCGCAGGGCCGTGGGGTCCCGCTGGGGGCCCCGCAGGACATGGATCACGTCGCGGAGCCATACGGGCTCGTCGCCGCCGACCGTCCGGTACTCGACGTTCCGGTCGCCGCCGCCCCCCACGGCCTCCCCGAGCGCGGCCAGGGCCCGCTCCCGGTCCTGCGGATCGATGTGGTCCCCCCACCGCTCCGGCGGTTCGCCCTGCGAGCCGGTCAGCATGCCCCGGGCCCGCTGGCTGAGGAACCGGAACCGGCGGGTCACCGGATCCGCCTCCCAGAACACCGCCTCGAGGCTCTGGACGAGCTCCCGGAAGCGCTCGAGCTCGTGGAACCGTCGGGCGCTGCCGAGCGCCAGGGACGTGATGTCGGCGATCCCCCGAGCCA
>JBHGAT010000186.1:0-4348 GCA_041946645.1 Candidatus Velamenicoccus archaeovorus
GGCGTGTCGCCCGACCTGGTCTACGCGCGGAGCCTCGAGCTGGCCGCCTTCCGCCGGGTGGCCGTGGACCTGGCCCGTCGGATGGACGAGGAGGCCCTGTACGTCCCCCGCACGGCCGGCCCGCCGGAGGGCTTCGCGCACCTGTACCCGGACGTGCTCGAGCGCGTGAGCGCCGACGACCTGGCGCGCCTGGCCGCCGCGCTGCTCCGCCCGCCGCCGCTGCTCGACCTGTACCACGTGACCCCGATCCGCTACTCGATGGAGGAGGCCGTGGAGGCGGTGACCGGGCACCTCGACAGGCTGGGCTCGGCGCGGTTCCGCGATCTGGTGGCCGACTGCGAGGAGCGGATCCACGTGGTGGTCCGGTTCCTGGCCCTGCTCGAGCTCTACCGTGAAGGAAAGGTCGACCTCGAGCAGGCCGACACGTTCGGCGAGATCGAGGTCCGATGGAACGGCTGAGGTCGAGGGTTGGACGAGCGCGCTGAGCGGCTCCGGGCGCTGGAGGCCCTGCTGTTCGTCTCGGACGAGCCGCTGTCGTCGGCGGCGATCGCGCAGATCCTGGAGACCGACCGGGCCGGGGTCGATCGCCTGTGCGAGGAGCTGGCCGGATCGTACGAGGAGCGGGGCGCCGGGCTGGTCCTGCGCGCCGTGGCGGGTGGGTGGCGTCTGACCACGCACCCCGATGCGGCCCCGGCCGTGGAACGGTTCGTGCTGTCCTCGCGGCACGCCCGCCTGACCAAGGCGGCCCTCGAGACGCTCGCCATCGTCGCGTACAAGCAGCCGGTGACGCGGCACCAGGTCTCGGCGATCCGGGGGGTGAACTCGGACGGCGTGCTCCGCGCGCTGGTGGAGCGGGGGCTCGTCGACGAGGTCGGTCGGGAGGAGGGACCGGGACGGCCCCTCCTGTACGGGACCTCGCCGACCTTCCTCGAGCGGCTCGGGCTCCCCTCGCTCTCGGCCCTGCCGCCGCTCGCGCCGCTGCTCTCGGAGGAGGCCCAGGAGGCCCAGGAGGCCGAGCCCGAGCCCGAGACCTGAGCCGTGGCCGAGGAGCGGCTCCAGCGGTCGCTGGCCCGGGCCGGTCTGGGCTCGCGCCGGGCCTGCGAGGAGCTCATCGAGCGGGGGTTGGTCCGGGTGAACGGCCGGGTCGCCGTGCTGGGCGACCGGATCGATCCGGCGCGCGACGTGGTCGAGGTCCGGGGCCATCGCGTCGCCGTCGACCCGGAGCTCCGGTACCTCGCGCTCCACAAGCCCTCCGGGGTGACCACCACGATGCGGGACCCGCATGCCGCCACCGATCTGCGCCGGCTCCTCCCGGGGGGCCCGAGGGTCTTCCCGGTCGGGCGGCTGGATCGCGAGACGGAGGGGCTCCTCCTGCTGACGAACGACGGGGAGCTCGCCGAGCGGCTCACGCATCCGCGGTACGGCGTCGACAAGGAGTACCTGGCCGAGGTCCGGGGCCGGCCGACGGAGCGCCACCTGGCCCGCCTGCGCTCGGGGGTGCGGCTGGAGGACGGACCGGCCCGGGCGGCCTCGGCACGGATCGTCGGCGCCTCCCGCGACCGCGGCGCGGTGCGGATCGTGATGACCGAGGGTCGCAAGCGCGAGGTCCGCAGGCTCCTCGATGCCGTGGGGCTGCCCGTGGCCCGGCTGGTCCGGCTGCGGGTGGGCCCGGTCCGGCTCGGCGGCCTGCCGCCGGGAGCCACGCGCGACCTCACGCCCGAGGAGGTCCGCGCGCTGTACCGGGCCGCCGGTCTGTGACCCACGACGCCGCCAGGTAGCCTGTGGCTCCCAGGAGCGAGCGGTGGGGGAGGCGACGGTGCGGGCGGTACGGGGCGCGATCTGCGTCGACGAGGACGCGTCCGAGGCCGTCCTGGGCGCCACCGAGCGGCTGCTCGGGGAGCTCCTGTCCCGCAACGAGGTCCGGCCCGAGGACATCGTGAGCGTCTTCTTCACGGCCACGCAGGACCTGCGGTCGGCGTTCCCGGCCGAGGCCGCCCGCCGGATCGGTCTGGGACGCGTGCCGCTGCTCTGCGCCACCGAGATCCCCGTGGCCGGCTCGATGCCGAGGGTCGTCCGCGTGCTGATGCACTTCCACACGGACAAGAGCCAGGCCGAGGTGGTCCACGTGTACCTGGACGGAGCGGAGTCCCTGCGCGATGACCTCGGGTGAGCGCGTCGCGGTCCTGGGGACCGGGCTGATCGGCACCTCGATCGCGCTGGCCGCCCGGCGGGCGGGGCAGCCCGTCCGGGGCTTCGACGCGGATCCGGGCGTCCTGGCGGTTGCCGCCGAGCGCGGTGGGCTGGAGCCGGCCCAGAGCCTGTCCGCGTGCGTCCGGGGGGCCGATCTGGTGTTCGTGTGCACGCCGGTCCCGGCGATCGCGGCCCTTTCCGCCCAGGCCCTGGGGGTGGAGCCCGGCGCGATCGTCACCGACGTGGGCAGCGTGAAGGCGCACGTCGTGGCGGACCTCGAGGCTTCGTGCGCCCCGGACGAGCTGGCCCGCTTCGTCGGGGGGCATCCCATGGCCGGCTCGGAGCGGGCCGGTCCGCAGTGGGCCGCCGCCGGGATCCTCGACGGCGCGGTGTGGGTGCTCGCGCCGTCGCCGTCGACCGCCGCGTCGGCCGTCGAGACGGTCGAGGCCTGGGTGACCCGGATCGGCGCGCGTCCCCTGCGGCTCGACCCCGAGCGCCACGACCGGCTGGTGGCCGTGGTCAGCCACCTCCCGCAGATCGCCTCGACCGGCCTGATGGGGCTGGCCGCCGCGGAGGAGGCCGGCGAGCCCGACCTCCTGCTGCTCGCCGCGGGCGGGTTCCGGGACCTCACCCGGCTCGCCGCGTCGAGCTCACGGCTGTGGAGCGACATCCTCCTGGCCAACCGGGAGGCCGTCGCCGAGGCCATCGACCTGTACCTGAAGCGCCTGGCCGAGGTCCGGGACATGGTCCTGGCTGGCTCGGCCGATCAGGTCGAGGCCACCTTCCGGGAGGCCAAGGCGGCGCGCCTGTCGCTCACGGCCAAGCCCAAGGTGCGCACCGGGGTCGGCGTGATCCAGGTCCCGGTCCCGGACCGGCCGGGGGCGCTGGCCGACGTCACGGCCGCCCTGGGGGCGGCAGGCGTGAACATCGAGGACCTCCAGATCGTGCACTCCCCCGAAGGGGGCAGGGGCACGGTGCACCTCACCATCGCCGCGCCGGAGCTCGAGGCGGCGGCTCGGGCCCTCGAGACCGAGGGGTTCGAGCCGGTCCAGGTGGCCTGACCGGCGATGCGCGTCACGATCCGACCGGGGGGGCGGGTGCGGGGGACCTGCCGGGTCCCCGGCGACAAGTCCATCGCGCATCGATGGTTGATCCTGGCCGCGACGGCCCGTGGGACCACGGCGATCCTTGACCCTCCACGGTCGCTGGACGTCCGGTCGACGGCCTCCTGCCTGGCCCGGGTGGCACCCGCCGCTCGACCTTCCCTCGAGGATTGGGTCTCGAACGCTGGTGCCTCCACCGACCGTGACGGTTTCACGTGGCACGGCGGCGGCGCCGAGGACGACGCGGTGGACCTTGAGGTCGAGGGAGAGGGGCGGATCGGCTTGGCGGCCTCCCGGGACCGGCTCGACTGCGGCAACTCGGGGACCACGATGCGGCTGCTGGCCGGCGTCCTGGCCGCCGCGTCCTTCCGGTCCGTGCTGGTCGGCGACCCGAGCCTCTCGGTCCGCCCGATGGAGCGCGTGGCCGAGCCCCTCCGGCGGATGGGGGCGCTGGTGCGGACCTCGGGGGGGTTCCCACCGGTCGAGATCGTGGGCGGCGGCCTTCACGGGATCCGGTACGAGACGCCCGTTCCCAGCGCCCAGATCAAAGGCGCCGTGCTCCTGGCCGGCCTGGCCGCGGAGGGGCCCACCACCGTGGTGGAGGCAGCCCCCACCCGAGACCACACGGAGCGGGCGCTGTCCGCCCTGGGGGCCCCGGTCCGCGCGAACGACGGCCGGGTGGAGGTGTCCGCGTTCCAGCACGACGGGTTCCGGGCGCGGGTCCCCGGGGACGTCTCCTCGGCGACCTTCGTGGTGGCGGCGGCCGCGGTGACCGGCGGCGAGGTCGAGGTCCACGGCGTGGGGCTGAACCCGAGCCGGCTGGGGTTCGTCGACGTGCTGCGGCGGATGGGGGTCCGGGTGGATCTCGCCCCGAGCGGCGAGGAGCTGGGGGAGCCCGTCGGCGTCCTGCGCGCGTCGGTCACCGGAGGGCTGCGCGGGACGACGGTCGAGCCGGACGAGCTGCCGCTCGTGATCGACGAGGTGCCGGTGCTGGCCGCCGTCGCCGCGCACGCGGGCGGCGAGTCGTGGTTCGGAGGCGCCGGCGAGCTCCGGGT
>JBHGAT010000187.1:0-4329 GCA_041946645.1 Candidatus Velamenicoccus archaeovorus
CCGACGCCGTCGCCGGAGCCGATCAACACGGCCTACCGCGGCCTGTCCACCTTCCGGGGGAACGCGACCCGGACCTACTACGGCGAGGGCCCGGTGCCGCGGCATCCCACCGTGATCTGGCGGTACCCGGCGGACGGCGCGCTGTGCTCGACCTCCCGGGACCAGCACGGCGATCGGCTGTGGTGCGGCACCGGCTGGACCGGTCAGCCGAACGTGATCGTGCAGGACGGGCGCGTCGAGGTCCGGGTGGGTGCCTACGACGGCAGCTACCACTTCCTCGACGGCCGGACCGGCGAGCCGGTGCGCCCGGACCTCGAGACCGGGGACCTGGCCAAGGGGTCCGCCACCAGCGATCCCGACGGCTACCCGCTGTACTACGCGGGCTCGCGGGACAACCTGTTCCGCGTGATCGCCCTCGACCGGGCCGAGCCCACGGTGCTGTGGTCGGTCAACGCCGACACGAGCGTCCCCCGGCCGCTGTGGAACGACGACTGGGACGGCGCCGCGCTGGTGATCGGCGACTACCTGCTCGAGGGGGGCGAGAACTCCTGGCTCTACGTGATCCGGCTGCACCGGCGGTACGGCTCCGACGGCCGGGTCGCGGTCGCACCGAAGGTCGTGGCCACGATCCCGGGGTTCGACGACCGGCTCCTGGCCGACCTGCCCGACACCGACGTCTCGATCGAGGGCTCGGTGGCGTACGCGGACGGGGTGGTGTACTTCGCGAACTCGGGCGGCCTGGTACAGGGGTGGGACGTCTCCGACCTGCTCGAGGGCGGCACCGGGTACCGCCGGGTGTTCCGGTTCTGGACCGGCGACGACACCGACGCCTCGATCGTGGTCGACGAGGAGGGGTTCCTCTACGTGGGGAGCGAGTACCAGCGGTTCAACGAGCGGGGGAGGAAGGTGGGGCAGCTCATGAAGCTCGACCCGCGGCGGCCCGGGGACCCGCTCGTGTGGAGCGTGCACGTCGAGGGGATCGGGTTCGAGGGGGCTGGGGGGACCTGGTCCACGCCCGCCCTGCACGACGGGACCGTGTTCGAGGCCTTCGCCGACGGCGAGGTCATGGCCGTGGACGCGGAGACCGGGGAGGTCCGGTGGCAGACCCGGATCGGCGTGCCGTCGATCGGCTCGCCCGTCGTGGTGGACGGGGTCCTGATCCAGGGCGACTGCACCGGCGCCCTCCACGCGTGGGACGTCTCCGACCTCCCCCGCGTGCGGCGCCTGTGGACGCTCGACCTCGGGACGTGCGTGGAGTCGACGCCGGCCGTGTGGCACGGGTGGATCTACGTGGGCACGCGGGGCGGGCAGCTCTACGGCATCGCGGACCCGGGCAAGGCCACCTGAGCCTCACAGGCCGGCCAGCGACCGGAGGTCGGCCGTGCGCGTCGCCACGAGCAGCACGCCGACCCCCACCATGGCCGCCACGCCGAGCGCCTGCAGCGCCGGCCGGAGCCGGGGTGGGCCGAACCCCTCGAGCACGTAGCCGGCCGCGAACCCCGCCACCAGCCCTCCCACGTGGGCCCGCCAGTCGATCCCCGAGAAGCCGAACGCGAGCAGGGCGTTCAGCACGATGAGGCTCACCGCCCAGCGGAGGTTGGCCGCGGCCTGCGCCAGGTGTCGCCGGCGGAAGTTGAACGCCACGAACGCCCCGAACACCCCGAAGATCGCGCCCGAGGCGCCGACCCCCACCACCCCGATCGGCCCGAACGCGTACGAGGCGGCGGAGGCCAGGAACCCCGTCAGGAAGAACAGGAGCAGGAACCGCAGGCGCCCGAACTGCCCCTCGGCGAACCGGCCGAACAGCCACAGGGCGTAGCCGTTGAACGCGATGTGCAGCAGGCCGGCGTGCAGGAACATCGCCGTGAACAGCCGCCAGTACTGCCCGCCGAGGGCGATCGCCGGCGGGTACAGCGCCCCCAGGTCGAACAGCGTCCGCTCGCTGGGGCCGCCGCCGAGGGCGCCCGAGCCGCCGGCCGTGAGCTCCACGACGAACATGATCACCATGGCCAGCAGCAGGAGGTTCGTCACCGTGAGCCGGCCGCCCCCGACCCGGATCGGCCGGCTCTGGCGGAACTCCCGACGGGCCTGCTGCACGCACTCGGGGCACTGGTAGCCGACCGGCGCCGGGATCATGCACTCGGGGCAGATCGGCCGGCCGCACCGCGTGCAGTGCACGCCGGTGCGCTCGGTGGGGTGCCGGTAGCACACCTCGACCGGCGTCGTCCCGACGGGCTCCTGCTGCACGCCAGCCATGCTACGGGGCCCGGGGCGGAGCGACCCCTCCGCCGAGGAGCGTCCGGACGGCATCAGGCGAACGACCACCACCGCCACGTGAGGACGCCGACCCGCAGCACGGGTCCGGTCGGTCGCTCCCGGCGGTACCGGGCGTACTTGGCCGACAGCAGGTCCACCGCCCGGGCGTGGTCGGGACCGCTCGCCACCACCTCGGCCACGCCGTCCGCGCGGACCCACCACAAGCGCCGCCAGTCGTCCTCGTACCGGTCGACCAGCAGGCTCACCCGGCGCTCGTGGCGCACGTTGGCCAGGCGTTGGAGGGCGGCCGACCGCTTGGGCTTGGCGTCGACGACCGACACGACGGTGTCGCGGTCCACCGCGAACGCGATCGGGACCAGGTGCGGGCCGCCGTCCGGCCGCACGGTGGCGAGACGAGCCACGCGGGCCGCCTGGAACCGCCGCCGGGCCTCGCGCTCGTCCAGCCTCAGCCCTTCATGACCGGGAGCTGCTGGAGGTCGTGGGCGACCTCCTGCGTGCCGAACAGGCTGGACCACCGGTCGAGGATCCTCCCGTCGGCGCCGATGAGGTAGAGCCACGGCTCGGTGAGGTCGCCGTTCCGGTACAGCCAGTCGGCGGCCGCCTGGTTGATCTCCTGCTTCTGGAAGTCGTGCCAGATCTCCACGTGGATGAACACGGCCCGGTCGCCGTACCGCGCGGCGAGCTGCTCGACCGCGTCCGTGACCGGGCCGCAGAACCGGCTGATGCAGTAGACCGGCGTCGCGAACACCACCAGCGCGGGCCGGTGCTCCGCGATGGCCCTCGCGATCGTCCACCGATGGAGCTCGGGATCGGGCACCGAACCGCCGGACGCGGCTCGTGAATCGATCGCACCGGGCGGTACGTGCTTCGAGCTCATCGTGAGGTTGTCCGTCCTCAGCGCCCGCTGCCCGGGCGCGGGGAGCGCGGGCCGGTCGGCGACCTGGAAGCTCGCGTCGGCGCTCTGGGTCCCCACGCCCTCGACATCGGCGGAAACCCGGACCCGCCAGTAGCCGGCCCGGTCGAACGTCACGCCCTCCGCCTCGTACAGCCCGCGGGCTTCGGCGGGCTGGGTCACCCGCGGGCCGGAGCCCGAGCCTCCCGGCGTCCCCGGCGTCGGGATGTACGTGGCCGTGGCGGTGGGCCCCGGCTGGGGGGACGTGGCGTCCGATGCCGTGCCCAGGTACGAGAAGGCGAACCGGACGGTCCCGAAGCTGACCAGGGTCCCGTCGGCGAACGGCAGGCCTACCGCGACCCGTTGCGGCGCAGCGGTGTACAGATCGACACTGGCCACCACGGCCTGCATGTGCTTCGCGGCCGCGCTGCCGCCGTCCCCGCCGCCGGGCGAGGAGCCCGATGAGCAGGCGGCGGCGACCAGCGCCAGGGCGAGCGCGAACGGGAGGAGCGTGCGGGGCTTCACGGTCCTCCCATCATCTCGCGGTGGGCCCCGAGCGTCAGGCTCGCGCGAGGGAGCTCACGGGCAGGGTGGGGCCTCCAGGCCGAGCGATCGGAGCGCGCCGCGGGTGGCGCCGAGGAGGGTCGTGACGTGCTCGGCGAACCCCGGGGGCAGCCGCGACGCGGCCAGATCGGACTCGACCCGCTCCTTGGCCTCGAGCAGCCGGGCCGCCGCGTCCGTGTCGCGGGGCTGGGCCGCCGCCGCGATCACGTGGAGCTCCTCGTGGACACGGTCGAAGAAGACCGTGGTGGCGGCGGCGCGGTCGCCGGTGTCCTGCGCGGCGATCCGGCACAGGCCCTCGACCGCGGCCCGGGCCGCCCCCGGCTCGACCACCCCCAGCGATCCCGAGGGGAGCGGTGAGGGGGACGATCCGTCCACGGAACCCGTCCCGCCCCCGCACGATGCCCATGTGGCGATCGCGAGCGTCATCGCCGCCACCGCGAGCCCCCGACGGAGGGGAGATCCCATGGCGGGCATCTTCCCAGAGCCGTCGCGCGTCACGCCGGCCCGATCGCGCCCTCCAGCCGAAGGAGGAACGCCTTGCGCCACTCGCTCCCGCCGTACTTCCCGATGCCGCCGGAGGCCGGGACGACGCGATG
>JBHGAT010000188.1:0-4292 GCA_041946645.1 Candidatus Velamenicoccus archaeovorus
CATCTCCCCCCTCCTTGCCCCGTGAGGACGCGCACCGGAGCGGGCACACCTCGCGGGCGATTCCCTGGCTCCCCGCGGCTCCGCGGGGACGGCCCGAGCATAGCCTCCGAGCACGGCCGGGGGAAGTCGGATCGAGCGGGAGGGCTCAGCGCTCGAGCGGGAGCCAGCGGCCCCCTTCGTCCCGGAACAGGTGGACCGCGACCGACCCACGTGTCAGCTCCCCGTCGGGGCGGAAGGCGTACCGCCCCGCGAGACCCTGGAACGGTCCCATCGCCGCGAGGGCCGCAGCCATCCGCTCCCGCGTGATCGCGCCCGCGGCGGTCGCCTGGAGGAACATCCGGGCGACGTCCCACGCCTCCACCGCGTACGGCCCGGGCGGGAGGCCGAAATCCGACTGGTAGTCCTGGATGAACCGTTGGGCGGCGAACCTGGTGGAGGTCGTCAGGTCGACGCAGGAGCACGAGGCCACCGTGCCGATGCCGGCCGAGCCGGACACCGCCGGGAAGCGCTCGTCCTTGAGGCCCTCGCCGCCCACGAACGGCACGTCGCGGAGCCCGACCTCGACGAGCTGGTGGCGCAGCAAGGCGCCCCGGCCGGCGTAACCGCCCCAGACGACCACGCCGCAGCGGGAGGTCTCGACGCGCGCGGCCGCCTGCTCGGGGCCGTCCTCGGCGACGGGCAGCCGGCTCCGGAGGACCACGGGCGCCCGGATCGTGCGGGAGACGGCGTTGAGCAGCCCCACGGACACCGGTGAGCCGTCGCCGAGGAGGCAGACGCCGGCGGCGGCGCCGTGCAGTCCCTCCACGTAGCGGGCGATCGCGCGTGCCTGGTCGACCTGCCCGGCCACCGCCCGACGCCAGGTCGTCCAGCCGTTGGTCGACAGGTCGGGCCCGAGCGTCGAGAGCGTGATCGTCGGCACGCCGGCCGCGTCCAGCACCGCCCCGAGCGCGGCCTGGCCGGTGAGGAACGGCGCGCCGATCACGCCGACGAATGCGGGATCCTCGGCGATCTCCGCGGCCACCGAGGCGGGGTCGCCGCCCGTATCCATCGCCACCAGCTCGATCTCGGCGGGGAGCCCGCCGCGGAGCGTGGCGGTGTCGATGGCCAGGCGGGCGCCCTGGTAGGCGGGGGCCACGCGGTCGGCCGCCTCCTCGGGCGCGAGGTCCTCGACGAACGCGATCTTCACCGTGACCGCCGCGGCCGGGGACCCGTCGATCGTCGAGGGAGCCGGGCCGGGGGGCTCGCCGGTCGAGCTCGTGCACGCCGCGAGGAGCGCCACGAGCGCGACGACCAGTGCTCCGATCCGACTCCTCGCCCGCACGGCTCCTGCTTCCTCGTGGGTCCGGATGGAGCGCCAGTCTAGGGCCGACCGGGGTTCCGACACGCCGTAGACTCTGCAGGAGCCGGGGTGGAGGAACGGGCAGACTCGGCGTCCTCAAAAGGCGCTGCGCGCGAGCGCGTGCGGGTTCGAATCCCGCCCCCGGCACTCACACGACGTGGGACTCGCGGATCAGCTCGCCGCGACCGAACCGCTCCAACGAGAGTGCGGACACGTCGACGGTCGTGGCTCGGCCCTCGACGATCATCTCGGCCAGGAGCTTGCCCACGACCGGCGCGTGCTGGAACCCGTGGCCGCTGAACCCGTTGGCCAGGTAGAGCCCCTCCAGCCCCTCCACGGGGCCGAGGATGGGGTGCCGGTCGGGCGTCATCTCGTAGAGCCCCGCCCACATCGTTCGCGCCTCCGCCTCCGCGAGCGGTGGGAACACGCGGACGGCGGTCGGGAACAGCTCCTCCTCGACGAACCGCCGGTCGACCGTCGTGTCGAACGAGGGGCGCTCGTCGCGGCCGCCCATGCCCATCAGCACGCCCTGGCCCTCCCGGTGGACGTAGAAGCTGGTCCCGGCGTCGATCACCAGCGTGCGCCGCTCCGGGAGGCCCGGGAACGGGCCCGTGACCACCACGTTGCGGGGGATCGGCTCGAGCGGCAGCTCGACCCCGCACGTCGCGGCCAGGAGCCCCGCCCACGGGCCCGCCGCGTTCACCACGACCGGCGCCGCGAGCAGCTGCCCCTCCGCGATCACCCCGGTCACCCTCCCGCCCGACGTCTCGACTTCGGTGACATCGACGCCGGTCCGGATCTCAGCGCCCGCCCGTCGGGCCAGCGTCGCGTACCCGTTGGTGAGACCCGACGGGTCGGCGATCCCGTCGTCCGGACAGTACGTCGCCCCGACCAGGCCCTCGACCGAGATGCCCGGCGCCACCCCGGCGGCCTCCTCCGGCGAGAGCAGCCGCACGTCCACGCCGAGCGATCGCTGGAGCTCGGCGGCCCGCACGAACCCGTCCCACGCTTCCGGGTCGCGGACCAGGAACAGGTAGCCGTCGCGCCACACGTCGAGGGGCAGCCCGTGCTCCTCGCCGAACCCCACGATCATCGGCACGCTGGCGAGCGAGAGCTCGACGTTGATCCGGCTGGAGAACTGGAACCGGAAGCCCCCGGCGCACGCCCCGGTCGAGCCGGTCCCCAAGGCGTCGGCCCGTTCCAGCAGCACGACCCGCCCGGCCCCGGCGGCCGCCAGATGGTACGCGGCGCTCGCCCCGACGGCCCCGCCGCCGACCACCACGACGTCCGCGGTCCCGGTCACGACCCCAGCCGATCCACGGCCGCCCGCGCCACCACCAGGTCCTCGAACGCCACCCCCACCGACTTGAACACCGTCACGTCCTCCGGCGAGCGGCGGACCGGGACCCCGGCCACCACCTCGGCCAGCTCGGCCACCACGTGGGACGGCTCGATCACGCCCTCGCGGATCGGCAGGACGACGTCGCCGGCCTCCGCCAGCGCCGCCTCGCGCGTCTCCACGACCACCCGGGCCCGCCGGATCGCCTCCGCGTCCAGCTCCCGGGTGTCGACGGTGAACGCCCCCACCGCGTTCACGTGGGCCCCGCCGGGCAGCCGGCGGCCCTCGAAGACCGGGACCGGGCTGGTCGTGCAGGTGCACACCAGGTCGGCCTCGTGAACGGCCTCCGGGCGGCCGGTGCTCGCGTCGAGACCCGCCGCCCGAGCCAGGTCCGCCAGGGCCTCCGCCCGCGAGGGCGTAGGGGCGACCACCCTCACCCGCTCGACCGGACGCACCGCCTGCATCGCCTCGAGGTGCGAGCGGGCCTGCACGCCGGCCCCGAACACCACCAGCCGTGAGGCGTCCTCCCGCGCCAGGTACCGCGTGGCCAGCGCCGACACCGCGCCGGTGCGGAGGGCGGTGAGCGCGGCCCCGTCGATCGCCGCCTCGGGCCGCTGCGTCTCCGGGTCGAACAGCACGTAGACCCCGTGGATCAGGGGCAGGCCCCGCTCCGGGTTGCCGGGCGTCACCGTGACGAGCTTCACGCCCGCCCCCTCCGGCCCGGTCGCCGGCATCGCCAGGAGGGTCCCGCTGCCCGTCTCCACGTGGGAGCGGAGCGGCGCTGCGGGCAGCGCTCCGGCCCCGAAGGTGAGCTCCAGCGCGTCGATCGCGGCGGACATGGGGAGGAGCTCGGACAGGCGCGCGGCGTCCACGAACGGCAGCTCGCTCACCGGTTCACCGCCCCGGTCACAGCTCGCCCAGGTAGGCCTCGCGCATCTGCGGGTTGTGCAGCAGGTTCTGCGCCGTGTCGGAGAGCACCACCTCGCCGGTCTGCAGCACGTACCCGCGGTCGGCGATCGACAGGGCCATGTTGGCGTTCTGCTCGACCACGAAGATGGTAGTCCCCCGCCGGTTGATGTCCTTGATGATCTGGAAGACCTGGTCCACCAGCACCGGGGCCAGGCCCATCGAGGGCTCGTCCATCAGCAGCACCTTCGGCTGAGCCATCAGCGCTCGGCCCATGGCCACCATCTGCTGCTCGCCACCCGAGAGCGTTCCGGCCTTCTGCGAGAGGCGCTCGCGGAGCCGGGGGAACGTCTCGAGGATCCGCTCCATGTCCTCGCCCACGGCCTTCTTGTCGGAGCGCTGGTAGGCCCCCAGCTCGAGGTTCTCGCGGACCGTCATGCGGGTGAACAGCCGGCGGTTCTCGGGCACCATCGAGATCCCGCGGCCCACCACCTCGGTGGTGGGCAGACCGCTCACGACGACGCCGTCCAGCAGCACCTGGCCCTCGCTCGGTGTCACGTAGCCGAGGATCGTCTTGAGCGTCGTGGTCTTGCCGCTGGCGTTTCCCCCCAGCAGACAGACGATCTCGCCCGCTCCGATCGTCACGTTCACGTGCCGCAGGACCGAGATCAACCCGTAGTGGGTGCTCACGTCGCGGAGCTCGAGCAC
>JBHGAT010000189.1:0-4283 GCA_041946645.1 Candidatus Velamenicoccus archaeovorus
GGGAGCAGCTCCGCGGGTGGTACCCGGTAGGGGATCGCGGCCTCCCGGATCTTGCGCTTGGCGCGCACGAGGCGTTGCGCCATCGTCGGTTCGGTCACCAGGAAGGCTCGTGCGATCTCGGCCGTGGACAGACCGCCCAGCGTGCGCAGGGTGAGGGCGACCCGAGCCTCCATGCCCAGCGCCGGGTGACAGCAGGTGAAGATCAGACGCAGCCGGTCGTCCGGGATGGCGTTCGCCTCCGTGTCGTCGCGACCGAGCGCTTCCAGCTCCGCCAGCTGGGCCAGCGTCCCGGTCTTCTCGCGGAGGCGCTGTTCCCGGCGGAGCCGGTCGATCGCGCGGTTCCGAGCGGTGGTGGTGATCCACGCTCCGGGATTGTCGGGGACCCCCTGGCGGGGCCACCGCTCGAGCGCGATGGCGAACGCGTCCTGCACCGCCTCCTCGGCGAGGTCGAAGTCGCCCAGGACCCTGATCAGCGTCGCGACCGCCCGTCCCTGCTCGCGGCGGAACAGCCGGTCGACGAGCTCGCCGGTCGGAGGTCGGCTCAGTGCGGGTGGTCGGCGTCCGGCAGCTCGACCACCGGCCGGATCTCGATCGTGCCTCGGTCCACGCCCGGCAGGCGCGACGCCGCCTCGATCGCCTGGTCCAGGTTCTCGCATCCGATCAGGTAGAACCCCCCCAGCTGCTCCTTGGTCTCCGCGAACGGCCCATCCGTGGTCAGGAGCTCTCCCTCCCGGATGCGGACCGTCGTGGCCGACTTCGTGGATCCGAGCTCCTCCGCGCCGCGGATCCACCCCTTCTCCTCCAGCCAGGCAGCGAACCTGCCGTGCTCCTCGTACATCCGGGCCCGGCCCTCGCCCCCCATCGACTCCCAGACGCTCTCGTCCGCGTAGATCAGCAGGGCGTACTTCACGTCGACCTCCCCTCCCGTGGCGCACCGTGCCGTCGCTCACCCTAACGACGATCGGAGGACGATGCGTTCGACACCGGTCGCCATCGACCGACACGATCCTCGGTCGAGCGGTGACCGCGCCGGCGGGCTCGACGGCGCTAGGCTAGGCCGTCATGACGCCGCGCGGGATCGATCCCCTCGATTACCTCGAGGTCGACCGGCTCCTCACCGACGAGGAGCGCGACGTCCGCGACGCCGTCCGAGCCTTCGTGAGCGAGCAGATCCTTCCGGGGATCGAGGGGTGGTTCGAGGCCGGTGAGTTCCCCCTGGAGGTGGCCAAGGGTCTGGCGGAGCTCGGGCTCCTCGGCATGCATCTGACCGGCTACGGGTGCGCCGGGGCCAGCGCCGTGAGCTACGGCCTGACCTGCCGCGAGCTCGAGGCCGGCGACAGCGGGTTCCGGAGCTTCGTCTCGGTCCAGGGGTCGCTCTGCATGTTCCCGATCTGGCGGTACGGGAGCGAGGAGCAGAAGGAGCGCTGGCTCCCGGCGATGGGCAGGGGCGAGGTGATCGGGTGCTTCGGCCTGACCGAGCCCGACGCGGGCAGCGACCCCGGTCGCATGCGGACCGCCGCCCGACGCGACGGGTCCGACTGGGTCCTGTCCGGCACGAAGATGTGGATCACGAACGGCGGGATCGCCGACCTCGCCGTCGTGTGGGCCCGGACCGAGGAGGGGATCCGTGGGTTCCTCGTCCCGACGGACGCGCCCGGGTTCTCGACCCGGGACGTCCACCGGAAGCTGTCGCTGCGCGCCTCGGTCACCTCGGAGCTCCTGCTGGACGAGGTCCGGGTCCCGGACGAGGCGGTCCTGCCCGGGGTCGTCGGGTTGAAGGGTCCGCTCTCGTGCCTGACCGAGGCCCGGTACGGGATCGTGTGGGGGGCGATGGGCGCGGCCCGAGCGTGCTTCGAGACCGCGCTCCGGTACGCCGGGGACCGCGTGCAGTGGGGCAGGCCGATCGCCGGCTTCCAGCTCACCCAGGCCCGTCTCGCGGACATGGCCCTCGAGCTGGCCAAGGGCTCCCTGCTGGCGCTCCACCTGGGGCGGATGAAGGACGAAGGGCGTCTCCGCCCCGAGCACGTCTCGATGGGCAAGCTCAACAACGTTCGCGAGGCCCTGCGGATCGCCCGCGAGGCCAGGTCGATCCTCGGCGCGAACGGGATCACGCTCGAGTACCCGGTGATGCGGCACATGAACAACCTCGAGTCCGTGTACACGTACGAAGGCACCAACGAGATGCACACGTTGATCGTCGGCGAGGCCCTCACCGGCCTCCGCGCCTACGAGTAGTCGCGTGTAGCCTGACGGGCGTTCGACCCACCGAAAGACGAAGGAGGAGTCCGACGATGGCGCGCGAGATCGATTGGGCGCTGTTCGAGAAGGCCGTCGACGTCACCGCATCCGCGCTCCGGGGGTCCCTGGGCGGCGAGAGCAGCCAGCCGCCGAAGTTCGCCGCCGACGTGTTCCGGGAGATCTGGGCGGCCATGAAGGAGGCGGCCGCCGATCTCCCCGAGAAGGGCAAGGCGGGCTTCTAGCCCCCGGCCCGATCCCGGATCACGCGCGACAGGTCCCGGAGCGAGACGATGCCCACCAGCGCGTTCTCATCCATCACGGGGAGGTGACGGAAGCCGCGTTCGAGCATCAGGTCACGGGCCTCGAGGACGTCGGCGTCCGCGGCGATCGTCAGGGGATCGCGGGTCATCCAGTCGGCCACGGGGTGGCTCGGCGCGTCGAAGTCGGCGGCCAGCGCCCGCAGGATGTCGCGCTCGGTGAAGATGCCGACCGGTCGGCCCTCCTCGACGATCAGGGCCGATCCCACGTGACGGGCGCCCATGACGGTCGCGGCCTCGGCCACGCTGGACCCGGCCTCGACCATGACGAGCTCGGTGCTCATCGCCTCACGGACGCTGACCATGGCCGTTCCCCGCAACCGTAACGCCGTCCCGGTGGACGGGGAAGCCGTGCTGGCCTGGTACGCAGCTCGGAGCCGCGCGTACCCGTGGCGCCGGACCCGTGACCCGTACCGGATCTGGGTATCCGAGGTCATGCTCCAGCAGACCCAGGTCTCTCGGGTGGTGCCCGCGTACCACCGGTTCGTCGGGCGGTTCCCCACGCTCCGCACCCTGGCCGCCGCCCCGCTCGCCGACGTGATCGCGGCCTGGGACGGCCTGGGGTACAACCGCCGCGCCGTGGCGCTGGCCCGCGCCGCGGAGGAGATGGTGCGGACCCACGGAGGGCGCCTGCCCCGCGACCCGGCCGCGCTCCGGGCCCTGCCCGGCATCGGTCCGTACACGGCCGCCGCCGTGGCCTCGATCGCCTTCGGGCTCCCCGTCCCGGCGGTCGACACCAACGTCCGCCGCGTCGTAGCGCGCGTCGCGTTCGGGACCGATCCGCACGCCGTCAGGGCGGAGGAGATCGACGCCGAGGCCCGGCGCTGGCTGGCCGGCCGCGATCCTTCCTCGTGGAACCAGGCCCTGATGGATCTGGGGCGCGAGCGCTGCCGCCCGCGACCCCGATGTGCCGGCTGTCCCATGGAGCGCACGTGCCGCTTCCTCGCCGACGGGGTCCGGCCGGGTCCGGGAGCTGGCCGTCGGCAACCGCCGTTCGAGGGCTCGAGCCGGCACGTGCGCGGGGCCGTCGTCGGGGCGCTGCGGCGCCGCTCGCCGATGCCGCTCGGTGAGCTCGCGCGGATCAGCGGCTTCCCCCTCGAGCGCGTCGCCGGCGCCGTGGCGGCGCTGCGCGCCGACGGGCTGGTCTCCGCCGGGCCCGCCGCGCTCCGGGGCAGCGGGCGCGGGTGGGTCCGCCTGGCCGGCTGAGCCGGCCCGATCTGCGGCGTCGGGAACCCCGTCCCTCGTCCCCCCCGTCCAACCGCCGTCGACGGGCGGACGAGGAGGCTCACGATGCGCAGGGCGATCGTCTCCATCATCGGGTTCCTGGCCCTGGCGGGCGTGGTGGGGTACCTGGCGACGTCGGGGGGAGGCCCGTTCGGCGCGGCCCGTCGGGCCGTCGGCGGCGGCGGCGGTGGATCGGCGGCGGCTCGCGCGCCGATGGCCAGTCCCGCCCCCGCGGGGGTTGGTGTCGCCGAGGCGGTCGACGCCTCGAGCGGCGGCGCCCCGAACGACGCGGGCTCGCTCGCCGGCGTGGGCGAGCTCCCGGCGATCGGCCCGGCGGTGGTCAAGACCGCCCGGGTCGAGGTCGAGGTCCGCAAGGACGGGTTCGAGGCGGCGTTCGACGCGGCTCGGATGGTGGCCGCCAAGTACGGGGGATACGTGGCCTCGTCCTCGACCTCCGGCACCAAGGTCCGACGGGGCACGCTGACGATCCGGGTCCCGGCTGCC
>JBHGAT010000019.1:0-14163 GCA_041946645.1 Candidatus Velamenicoccus archaeovorus
GCCGTGAAGGAGGCCCTCCGGCGCGCCGACGTGGCGCCGGAGGACGTCGACCAGACGATCATGGGCCACGCCCGGCAGGCCGGGAACGGTCCGAACACCGGACGCCAGGTCTCGGTGAAGAGCGGCATCCCCAAGGAGGTCCCGGCCTACAACGTGAACATGGCCTGCGCCTCGGGGATGAAGGCGGTGCAGCTGGCCGCGCAGCAGATCGCGCTCGGCGAGGCCGAGGTCGTCGTGGCGGGCGGCATGGAGAACATGACGCGGGTCCCGTTCCTCCTCGACCGTATGCGTCTCGGGTACCGGCTCGGGGACGCCACCGTGTACGACGCGATGTACCGCGACGGCCTCCTGGACCCGCTCTGCGGCCTGGTCATGGGCGAGACCGCCGAGAACCTCGTCGACCTGTACGGCATCTCTCGGGAAGAGCAGGATGCGTTCGCGCTCGAGTCGCAGCAGAAGGCCGAGACCGGCAAGGCCAGGAGGGCGCTCGAGATGTTCCCGGTCGAGGCGCCGAACCCCACGGGCAAGGGCACCGTCACCGTCACCGAGGACGAGCACCCCCGCCCCGAGACCACGATGGAGGCCCTGGCCAAGCTGCCGCCGGTGTTCCGCAAGGGCGGCTCGGTCACGGCGGGCAACTCCTCGGGGCTCACCGACGGGGCCGGTGCCATGGTCCTGATGAGCGGGTCCCGGGCCAGGGCCGAGGGTCGCGAGCCGCTGGCACGGATCGTGGCCACCAGCTCCGCGGGGGTCGACCCGGCCATCATGGGGATCGGTCCGGTCCCGGCCACGCGCAAGGTGCTCGAGAAGACGGGGCTGTCCCTGGAGGACATGGACTGCATCGAGGTGAACGAGGCCTTCGCCGCCCAGGTGATCGCGTGTGAGCGCGAGCTCAAGTTCGACCGCGACCGGCTGAACCCGAAGGGCGGCGGCATCTCGGTGGGCCATCCGATCGGGCTGTCCGGCGCGCGGATCACCCTGACCCTGGCGTACGAGATGCGCGAGATGGGGTACGCGCTCGGCCTGGCCACCCTGTGCGTCTCGGGCGGCCAGGGCGCTGCCGTCGTCCTGGAGCGGGCGTGAACACGGTCCACGCGGTCGTCCTGATCCAGTGCGAGGTCGACCGGATCCCCGAGGCCGCCCAGGCCATCGCCGACCTGGACGGCGTGTCCGAGGTCTACTCGGTGGCCGGCGAGTTCGACCTCGTCGCGATCGTCCGGGTCGCCGATCACGACGACCTGGCTCGCGTGATCCCGGGGGGGATCGCCAAGGTCGGCGGGGTGGTCCGGACCGAGACGCTGATCGCGTTCCAGGTCTTCTCCAAGCACGATCTGGAACGGCTGTTCTCGATCGGCTTCGACGAGGGATAGCCCGGGGCTCGCCCTACTCCCGACCCGAGCCCTCCGGCGCCGGGAGGTCGATCGCCACCGGCAGCGCGGTAGCCCCCCAGGACTCCAGGTCGTCGCGCGATCGCGGGCGATACTTCTCGAGCAGGAGGCTCCGGGCCCGGGCCTCCTCGTCGGGATCGGCCACCACGCGGGCCCGGCAGATCATGTCGCGATCGCCCAGGCGAAGCCCCACGGTGGGACGGGCCTTGATGTTCCTCACCCAGTCGCTGGCGTCGCCCCCGCCCGAGAGCAGGTAGATCGTGCCGCCCTCGAGCCCGAACCAGATCTCGATGGTGTGGGGCCGCCCGGACGCCCGCCCGGTCGTGGTCACGTAGCAGTAGTCGAGGGCGGCGAGCTCGTCGGGGTCCACCCTATCGAACGGCCCAGATCACCAGACCGGCGATCACCACGATCGCGGCCAGCAGGTACAGGAGGTCGCCCTTCTTGACCCGGCCGGGCTGCATCGCGTTGAAGCCCATCAGCCCTCCCTGGCCACGGCGTCCCCGGTGCCCGCCGAGGTGTCCCGACCGTCCTCTTCGTCGGGCTCGGCGATCCGGTAGTACCGGCGGAACGACTCCTCGGACAGCCAATACGCATGTTGGCGGACCGTGGACGCATACGTCCAGGCTTCGCGCTCGTCCCTGCAGGCCCGCTCGGACACCGCCCGCCCCGCCCGGTCCCGGATCGTGACCCGCCAGCCGTCGGGGTCCTCCTGCACGTCGACGTGGTAGCCGTTGACGGATGCTCCGGCGGCCGGCCCCGCGGCACCCACCTCAGCCCTCGTGGCTGCGCTCGAGGCGGTCCAGGTGCGCCCGCAGCTCCCCGATCACCGAGGCGACGTCGAGGACGAAGTCCGGCCCCATGTCGGCGAGCTTCTCGAGCGCGTTCTCCAGCGTGTTGCCGGCCGCATCGGCGTCGCGGAGCGCGTCGACCATGACGACCGCGTAGTCCGCCTGGAACGGACGCCCGTCCCAGGGGCAGCGGCCGCCGTTCTCGATCACCTGCTCCACCAGGAAGTCCCGTCCGCAGTGCCGGCACGTGCCCTTGATCTTCACGCATGCTCCTTCGCCACGACGAGCTCGAGCAGCCGGTCGGCCAGCTCGAACGGATCCACCGGCTTCACGAACCACGCGTCCGCCCCCGACCACTCGGCCAGCCAGGCGTCCTGCTTCCGGTCCAGCAGGATCACGATCACGCCGGGGAACCGCTCGGCGGCCCCCCGGAGATCCTTGGCCAGGGCGAACGCCCCCATCCGCGAGGCGATCTCGTCGGCTACGACCACGTGCGGAGGCTCTCGCCGCGCCGCACGCAGGCCCCGGTCCCCGTCCGCCGCCTCGCGGAAGCGCAACGGCTCCCCCAGGCGGCGCTCGATGCTGGCCACGGCCAGCCGCATGGCATCCCGCGAGCGGGGGTCGGGCGAGACGAGCAAGACGTCCATCGCGGGCATCGTACCAACAGGCTCTCGCGCTTTGTGCTCGGGGCGACCATCCTCTATGGTCCCGCCGTCGGTCGATGGAGGTGCAGGTGGATCGGGCCTGGAGGGCGGTGGTGGCCGAGCTCGTCGGCACGCTCGCGCTCGTGTTCGTCGCGGCGGGAGCGACGATCGCGGCCGGGCCCTCGGGCGCCGGCGCCCTGGGGATCGCGCTCGCCTACGGCATGGTCGTCGCGGTGATGGTGACGCTCACCTCACACGTCTCGGAGGGACACCTGAACCCCGCGGTCACGATCGGTCGCTGGGTGGTGGGGGCGATCCCGACCGCGCTCGCGGCGATGTACGTGGGCGCCCAGCTCCTCGGCGCGGTGGGGGGCGCGCTGCTCCTCCGGCTCACGATCCCGAGCCCGATGTGGCGTGCGGCCCACCTGGGCGCACCCCTGCTCGCGACGGACGTGGGGGCCGGCCGAGGCGTGGTGCTCGAGGCCGTCCTCACGTTCTTCCTGGTGTTCACGGCGTTCGCGACCGGCGTCGAGGGCCGGCCCCGTCTCCGCCCGGCCGCCGGGCTCCTGCTGGGGCTGGTCGTCGCCTTCGACGTCCTGGTCGCCGCCCCCTTCACGGGCGCGGCCATGAACACGGCGCGAGCCATCGGCCCCGAGCTCGTGTCGGGCACGTGGACCGACTGGTGGGTCTACTGGGTCGGCCCGATGGCCGGCGGCGTGGTAGCCGCGGTCGTCTACTGGTCGGCGTTCCTGCGCGACCGCGAGCCCGTCACGCCGTAGGTCGGATGCGCGGCGGACCGCCGGGGCAACCGAGCTCCGTCGCTAAGATGAGCCCGGCCGCGGCGTCCCTCCGACCGGTCGGCCGACGTCGGGGATGCACGGGATGACGCGGATGCCACCGATGAGCGAGATCTACCTGGACCACGGATCGGCCACGCCGATCCTCGAGCCGGCCCGTCGAGCGCTGGTGGAGGCGCTCGACGTGTTCGGCGACCCCTTGCGGCTCCACGCCGACGGCCGGGCCGCCCGGACGATCCTGGACGATGCGCGGGCCCAGGTGGCCGCGGCGATCGGGGCCCAGCCCGACGAGATCGTGTTCACCTCGGGCGGGACCGAGTCGGTCGCGCTGGCCATCTGGGGCGGCGTCCGTCCCATCCGCGAGATCGGTCACCGGGTCGTCGTGAGCGCCGTCGAGCACCCCGCCGTGGGCGGCGTGACCAACACCCTGGAGGCGGACGGGCTCGAGGTGGTCATGGTGGGCGTCGACGCGGAGGGACGGGTGGACCTCGACGCGTTCGCCGCGGAGATCCGGCGGCCCGGCACCCTCCTGGCCTCCGTGCAGCACGCCAATCACGAGCTCGGCACGATGCAGCCGATCGCCGAGGCCGGCCGGCTGTGCCGGGAGGCGGGGGTGCTGTTCCACACCGATGCGTGCCAGACGGTGGGGCGGCTCCCCATCGACGTGGGGGCGCTCGACGTGGATCTCCTGTCGATGTCCGGCCACAAGTTCGGCGGACCGCCGGGGGTGGGTGCCCTGTTCGTCCGTCGGGGGGTCCCGGTGGCCGCCTACCCCTGCGGGGACGACCGCGAGCGGCGCCGCCGCTCGGGGATGGAGAACGTACCGGGGATCGCGGCCATGGCCGCCGCGCTGACGACCTCGCTGGAGGACATGGGCGACCAGGCCGCGGTTCAGTGGGCGCTCACCGGACGCCTCCGGGAAGGCTTGGGCGCGGTCCCCGGCGTGCGCGTGCATGGTCACCGGACCCAGCGGGTCCCCCACCTGGTCTGCTTCTCGGTCGACGAGCTGGATGCCGAGGTCCTGGCCATGGCCCTCGACGAGCGGGGGTTCCGCCTCTCGGTCGGCTCCAACTGCTCGGGGGCGCCGAGCGAGGCGTCGCCGGTCCTCGCGCAGCTCGGGCTGCCGAACACGCCCAGCTTCCGCCTGGGCGTGGGCCGGGACACCACGCCGGAGCAGATCGATCGGTTCCTCTCGGAGCTGCCGAGCCTGGTGGAGCAGCTGCGCCGGGTCGAGGGCGCCGCCGCCGCCGCGATGGCCCGATTCAGGCCGACGCAGGCCGGGGCCTGGGCGGAACGGACCGAGACGCCGGGCCGGACGGAGCCGAGGGAGCCGGCCGGATCGTAGGGATCGCCGGCCCCACCTCCGGCCGCCGGGCCGCCGTCAGCTCACCACCCAGGTGTCGCCGGCGTGCAGCAGCTTGTCCAGGTCGCCCCGGCCGAGCCGCTCGGTGGCCATCTCGATCTGCCGGTCCATGGCCTCTCCGTAGACCGGACGCTCCACCTCGCGGAACACGCCGATGCACGTGGGCTCGCTCGGCCCGTGCGAGATGTGCGCGAGCGCGAACGCCAGCGACGGCCGACCGTGCACGTCGTGCACCACGATCTGCGACGGGTCCACGTCGGCGACGTTCGCCACCACCAACCGGCCGTTGTCCCCCACCGCCACACACCGCTGCCCCTCGTCGAAGACGATGGGCTGCCCGTGCTCCAGCCGGATCTGGTTGTGGACCCCCTGCGGCTTCTCGCGGATCAGGTCGAAGGCCCCGTCGTTGAACACGTTGCAGTTCTGGTAGATCTCGACGAACGCGGCCCCCCGGTGCGCGGCCGCCTGGCGCAGCACCTGCGTGAAGTGCTGTCGGTCGTTGTCGACCGTGCGGGCCACGAACGTGGCCTCCGCCCCGAGCGCGAGGGCGATCGGATTGAACGGGTGATCGAGCGACCCGAACGGCGTGGACTTGGTGACCTTGCCCTCCTCGGAGGTGGGCGAGTACTGCCCCTTGGTGAGCCCGTAGATCTGGTTGTTGAACAGCAGGATCTTGAGGTTCACGTTGCGGCGGAGGGCGTGGATCAGGTGGTTGCCGCCGATCGACAGACCGTCGCCGTCGCCGGTGACGACCCATACGGCCAGGTCGGGGCGGGCCGTGGCGATCCCGGTGGCCAGGGCCGGCGCGCGGCCGTGGATCCCATGGATCCCGTACGTGTCCATGTAGTACGTGAACCGACCCGAGCAACCGATCCCCGAGACGAACACCGTCTCGTCCGGCGCGATGCCGAGCTCCGGCATGAACGACTGCACGGTGGCGAGGATCGCGTAGTCGCCGCAGCCCGGGCACCAGCGGACCTCCTGGTCGCTGGTGAAGTCCTTCTTCGTGAGGGTGCCGACCGCCTGGCCGTTGCCGTTGCCGGAGGTGCCTTCGGGATCGTTCATGCGTCCATCACCTTCAGGATCTCGTCCTCGAGCTCCTCCGCGAAGATGGGGAGCCCCTGGACCTTCGAGTAGGTCTTGGCGTCGACCAGGAACCGGGCCCGGATCAGCATGGCGAGCTGCCCCAGGTTCATCTCGGGGATCAGGACCTTCGGGTAGGCCCGGACCACCTCCCCCGTGTTCCTCGGGAACGGGTTCAGATGGATCAGGTGCGCCGTGGCCACCTTGCGGCCGGCGGC
The DNA here is from genome assembly GCA_041946645.1 of Candidatus Velamenicoccus archaeovorus. Lineage (GTDB taxonomy): Bacteria > Actinomycetota > UBA4738 > UBA4738 > HRBIN12 > DASQQQ01. Next base: position 6,285 of record JBHGAT010000019.1, read on the forward strand.
GCGGACCCGGCGGGCCGCGGCCCGGATCGTCCCGTACGACGAGCCCCAGCCCAGCACCAGCAACCCGGCGTCGCCGTCGGGGTCGTCGACCTCGAGCGGCGGGATGTCGTCGGCCACCTTCTCGACCTTGGCGGCGCGGAGCCGGGTCATGCGCTCGTGGTTCTGGGGGTCGTAGCTGATGTTGCTGGCCTCGTCCTTCTCGAGTCCCCCGATCCGGTGGCGGAGGCCGGGGGTCCCCGGGATGGCCCAGGGCCGGACCAGGTTCTCGTCGCGCAGGTACGGCAGGAACTCGGTGCCGGCGTTGGGGCCCATGGCGAAGTCCGCCCGGATCTCGGGGAGGGAGTCCACGTCCGGGATCTTCCAGGGCTCGGACGAGTTGCCGAGGAAGGTGTCGGAGAGCAGGATCACCGGCGTCCGATGCTTGACGGCGATCCGGCAGGCCTCGACGGCCGCGGCGAAGCAGTGCGACGGCGAGTACGCGGCCACGATCGGCAGCGGCGACTCGCCGTGCCGGCCGAACATCGCCATCAGCAGGTCGGCAGCCTCGGTCTTGGTCGGCATGCCGGTCGAGGGACCCGCCCGCTGCACGTCCACGATCACCATCGGCAGCTCGAGCGCCACGGCCAGGCCCAGCGTCTCCTCCTTGAGGTCCATGCCCGGACCGCTCGTGCCGGTGACCCCCAGGTGCCCGGCGAAGGCGGCCCCCAGGGCGATCCCCGCGGCGGCGATCTCGTCCTCCGCCTGGAGCGTGCGGACCGCGAAGTTCTTGAGCCGCGAGAGCTCGTGCAGCAGCTCCGAGGCGGGGGTGATCGGGTAGCTCGCGTAGAAGAGCGGAAGCCCGCTCCGCTGGCTGGCGGCCACGAGACCCCAGGCGAGCGCGGTGGCGCCGGAGACGTTGCGGTACGTCCCGGGCTCGGCCGGGGCGGGCTTGACCCGGTAGCTGTGCGCGAACAGCTCGGTGGTCTCGCCGAAGTTGTAGCCGGCCTTGAACGCGGCCACGTTGGCGTCCAGGACGACCGGCTTGTCGCCGAACTTCTTCTCGAGCCAGGCGAAGGTGACGTCGGTGGGGCGCCCGTACATCCACGACACGAGGCCGAGGGCGAACATGTTCTTGGAGCGCTCCGCCTCCTTGCGCGACAGCCCGAGCTCCTCCACGGCGCGGACGGTGATCGAGGTCATCGGCACGCGGAAGACCTGGTAGCCGTCCAGCGTGCCGTCCTCCAGCGGGTTGGCCGTGTAGCCGGCCTTGTCCAGGTTCCGCTGGATGAAGGCGTCCTCGTTCACGATGACCGTGCCGCCCTTCTCCAGGGACGCCAGGTTGGCCTTCAGGGCCGCGGGGTTCATGGCCACCAGGACGTCGGGGTGGTCGCCGGGCGTGAGGATGTCCTCGGACGCGAACTGGATCTGGAAGGCCGAGACCCCGTGCACGGTCCCGGCCGGAGCCCGGATCTCCGCGGGGAAGTCCGGCAGCGTGGCCAGGTCGTTCCCGAGGACCGCGGTGGCAGTGGTGAACCTGTCGCCGGTCAGCTGCATCCCGTCACCGGAGTCACCCGCGAACCTGATGACGACGCGCTCTTTCTCTTCGACCGCCTTGGTCATGGTCCTGTAGCCGGGCAGGGCCCGGCCGCCTCCTTCTGCGGCTCGGGGGTCGGCATCTAGCGTACCGCCTGGTTCCGGTACGAACAGCGGCGAGCGGTAGATTGTCGTGGTCCGTCGAGCCTGCGAGGGGTATCTTGACATGAAGATACATCGTTTGGGAAGCAGCGGTCCGGAGATCTCGGTGATCGGGTTCGGGGCCTGGGAGGCGGGCGGGGGCCGCGAGTGGGGGGAGGCACCCGATGAGGAGCAGGTCCTCGAGGCGATCCGCACGGTCCCGGACACCGGCATCGACTGGATCGACACCGCCGAGGTCTACGGGGACGGGCGTTCGGAGGAGCTCGTGGGCCGGGCCGTCCGGGGCCGCCGCGACGAGCTGCGGATCGCCACCAAGGTGGCCCCGAAGCCCGAGGGCTCGGGGTTCCGGCCGGAGGAGATCGGCCGGGCCATCCGGGGGAGCCTGGCCCGCCTGGGGACCGATCACGTCGACCTGTACCAGCTCCACTGGCCCGACGGGACCGGCGTCCCGCTCGAGGAGACCTGGGGCGCGATGGCCGCGCTGGTGGACGAGGGCCTGGTCCGGTCCGTCGGCGTCTCGAACTTCGACCGGGAGCTGCTCGAGCGGTGCGAGGCGATCCGACACGTCGACTCGCTGCAGCAGGAGTTCTCGATGCTGAACCTGAGCGACCGCGAGCTGATCCGCTGGTGCGGCGAGCGCGGGACCGGGGTGGTCACCTACGGGCCGCTGGCGTACGGCCTGCTCACCGGGGCCATCACGATGGAGACCACCTTCGCGGAGGGCGATCACCGGGGCCGCGACCAGCAGCTCTTCGCGCCGGGCAAGCGGGAGCGCAGCCTGGCTCTGGTGGACGGGATGCGCCCGATCGCCGAGCGGCTGGGGGTCACCCTCGCGCAGCTGGCGCTGGCCTGGAACTGGCACCAGCCGGGGGTGACGTCGGCGATCGCCGGCAGCCGGGATCCGGACCACGTGCGGAGCAACGCCGCCGCCGGCGACCTCGAGCTGGACGAGGCGACGCTGTCCGAGCTCGACGCGTTACTCTCCCTGGGCCCGACCGCCGCGTAGGCGGCGCGCCCGACGAAGGAGCGTTCGTCCCATGGCGTACAAGCGGATCGTGCTGGCCACCGACGGCTCGGCCTCCGCCGAGACCCCCGAGCACGTGGCGATGACCCTGGCCAAGGCGACCAGGGGCAAGGTCACGATCGTCCACGCGTACCAGCACGCCGACCGTGCGGAGGCAACCGTCCGCCGGGCCCAGGAGATCGCCGAGCGCGAGGGGGTCAAGGCGGACGTGGTCCTCTCCCCGGACGAGCCGGACCGGGCCATCGTCCGCACCGCCGAGGAGCGCGACGCCGAGGTGATCGTGATCGGGAGCCGCGGGCTGTACAAGGCCGAGCAGCTGATCGGCAACGTCGTCCGCAAGGTGGCCACCCACGCGCCGTGCGACGTGCTGCTCACCCGCGAGCGGCCCGAGGAGCGGCGACCGCACGGCGTGGCCCCATACCGGCGGATGCTGATCGCCTCCGACGGCTCGGCCACCGCCGACCGGGCCGCCCGCAAGGGCTACGCGCTGGCCAAACGCCTGGGCGCGACCGTGACCCTCCTGTTCGTGGGCCATCCCAAGACCGGTCAGATGGTGCTCCAGGACACGGTCGCCACGATGGGCGGCGAGGCCGGGATCGAGTCGGCCATCATGATCCGCGACGGGGATCCGGCCCAGGCCATCATCGACGCCGCCACCGAGGAGGGGTTCGACCTTGTCGTCGTGGGGAACCGGGGTCTGGCCGGGGCCAGGGCCATGCTGCTCGGCTCGGTCCCCCGCACGGTCACCGAGTATTGCCAGAGCGACGTCCTGGTGGCCCGGACGATCGCCCAGAGCCTGTCCGAGATCGGCAAGGGCGAGGGCGGCATCGTCACCACCGGCGATCACAAGGTGGCCGTCTACCGGGATCCCCGGGGCCAGGTCATCACGCTCTCAGCCACGTGCACCCACATGGGATGCACGGTCAAGTGGAACCCCGCCGAGCGCACCTGGGACTGCCCGTGCCACGGGTCCCGGTTCGCGCCCACCGGTGAGGTGGTCAACGGCCCGGCGGCCAAACCGCTCGAGCCAACGACGCTGTAGGGCGGTCCGGCGGCCGGCCCGGCGCCTGATCGGCCCGAGCGGGCGGCCTCACCAGGGCTTGTAGACCATCAGCCAGGTGATGAACAGGAGCGCCGCGAACCCCAGGACCGCGTTCACCATGGGGAGCGGCGACCGCAGCATCTGGTCGAGCTCCTCGTCGCTGCGGCGGGGCACGCCGGAGGGCCGGATCTCGACGGCCTCCTTCACCCGCTGGTAGAAGGAACGTGCCACGGCGCTCATCTCGGCGATCATGAGCACCAGCACGCCGAGGGCTACCCAGATCCAGGCGAACTTCCACCAGTCCAGCTCGAACCCGGCCCAGATCCCCCCGACCAGCAGCAGGAGCAACGAGGCGTACATCCCCGACAGCGACGAGCCGGAGAACTGCATCAGCTCCGCGATCTTGGCCCGGTCGCGCTCCCGGCGCAGGCGGAGCGCCACCATCACCGACACGCCGTGGAACATCACGAACCCGAGCACGCCGACGATGTGGATGAACACGATCCAGCGGTAGTCGAGGATCGCGGCCAGCATCAGCCGATCAGCGACTGCTCCAGCCGGCGGATCCGGCCGGCCAGGACCGCCAGCATCTTGGTGGCGACCTTGGGCTCCTCCACCAGCAGCCGGTCGAACGCCTGCTTGAAGAGCCGGACCGCCACGATGGGGGTCGTGGCCGTCACCGTGGCCTGCCGCGCCCCCCGGTCGAGCAGCGCGAGGTCTCCGAAGAAGTCGCCCGGGCCGAGCCGGGTGAGGGTGCGGCTTCCCTTGGTGACCTTGGCCTGCCCCTCGAGGATCACGTAGAAGGCCCCGCCGAGCATCCCCATCTCGACGATCCGCTCCCCCGCGTCGAACTCCACCTCATCGGCGTGCTCGGCCAGCTTCCGGAGGTGCCGGCGGGACAGCTCCGCGAACAGCGGGACCCGTCCGAGCGCCGCGACCCCCTCCTTGCCGAGCGGGCGGTCGCGCCGGTGCCCGGAGACCGGCGCACGCTGGTGTCGAGCCGGACCGCCCATCATGTCGGGGACGACCCCCGCGACCTCCTTCACCCGCCCTCCTCCGGCATCCGTGGGGCCCGCGCAGCGTACCGCAGCCGGCCCTCCCCCATCACGCGGAACCTGCCGAGCGGGCCGGTCCGGGCGAGGGCGCAGGGTACGATGTCGGGTCATGACCTCTCCAGCTGAGGGTCCGGCTCGGGACCGTCTGGACCGCATCCTGGCCGAGCGGATCGCCATCCTCGACGGGGCGATGGGCACCGCCCTGCAGTCGGTGGGCCTGTCGGAGGAGGACTTCCGGGGCGAGCTCCTGCGCGATCACCCCGTCGACGTCCGAGGGGACAACGACCTGTTGAACCTGACCCGTCCCGACGTCGTCGCGTCGGTCCACCGCGGTCACCTCGAGGCCGGCGCGGACATCGTCAGCACGAACACGTTCAACGCGAACGCCCTCTCGCAGGCCGACTACGGCCTCCCGCACCTCGTGTACGAGATGAACCGGGCAGGCGCCGAGCTCGCCCGGCGCGTGTGTCGGGACGTGGGGCCCGATCGGTTCGTGGCCGGCTCGGTCGGCCCGACCAACCAGACCCTCTCGCTCAGCCCTCGCGTCAACGAGCCGGCCTACCGCGCCGTCGACTTCGACCGGATGGCCGAGGCCTACGCGGAGCAGATCCGAGGGCTCGTCGACGGCGGCGTCGACCTGCTGTTGATCGAGACGATCTTCGACACGCTGAACGCCAAGGCTGCCATCCTGGCGGCCCGGGAGGTGGCGCCGGACGTCCCGCTGATGATCTCGGTGACGATCACGGATCGCAGCGGGCGGACGCTCTCGGGTCAGACCATCGAGGCGTTCTGGGCCTCGATCCGGCACGCCGAGCCGTTCACGGTGGGGGTCAACTGCGCGCTGGGCGCCGCGGAGATGCGCCCGTACCTCGAGGCCCTGGCCCGCGTCGCGCCGATCCCCACCACGTGCCACCCCAACGCGGGCCTGCCCAACGCCTTCGGCGGGTACGACGAGCAGCCCGACACCACCGGGAAGTACCTGCGCGAGTTCGCCGAGGCCGGCCTGGCCAACGTCCTCGGCGGGTGCTGCGGCACGACCGCCGAGCACGTCCGCCGGATCGCCGACGTGGCGGAGGGCCTCCCGCCACGGACCCCGCCCCCGGAGCGGCACCTCACCATGTTCAGCGGCCTCGAGCCCTTCGCGATCCTGCCGGACACCGGGTTCGTGATGATCGGGGAGCGCACCAACCTCACCGGCTCCAAGCGCTTCCGCCGGCTGATCGAGTCCGGGGACTTCCAGGGGGCCGTGGACGTCGCGCTCGAGCAGGTGCGCGGCGGGGCCAACATGCTCGACGTCAACATGGACGCCGACCTGCTGGAGTCCGAGCAGGCGATGACCACGTTCCTGAACCTGATCGCGACCGAGCCGGAGATCGCGAAGGTCCCGATCATGGTCGACAGCTCCAAGTGGTCCGTGCTCGAGGCCGGGCTGAAGTGCCTCCAGGGCCGGGGTGTCGTGAACTCGATCAGCCTGAAGGAGGGTGAGGCCGACCTGCTCGAGAAGGCCCGCCGGGTCAAGCGCTACGGCGCCGGCGTGGTGGTCATGGCCTTCGACGAGCAGGGGCAGGCCGACACCGTCGAGCGCAAGGTCGAGATCTGCGCCCGGGCCCACCGGCTGCTGACCCAGCAGGCCGGGTTCCAGGACGAGGACATCATCTTCGACCCGTGCATCCTGGCCGTCGCCACCGGCATCGAGGAGCACGACGAGTACGCGAAGGCCTTCATCGAGGCCACCCGCGAGCTGAAGCGGCGCTTCCCCCGCTGCCGGGTCTCGGGTGGCGTCTCCAACCTCTCGTTCTCGTTCCGGGGCAACGACATCGTCCGGGAGGCGATGCACGCGGCCTTCCTGTACCACGCGATCCAGGCCGGGCTCGACATGGCCATCGTGAACGCCGGGCAGCTCGCCGTGTACGAGGACATCCCGCCGGACCTGCTCGAGCACGTCGAGGACGTGATCTTCAACCGGCGACCCGACGCCACCGAGCGCCTCGTCCGCTTCGCCGACACGGTGAAGGGCGAAGGCACGAGGCGCGAGCTCGACCTCTCGTGGCGGGAGGCACCCGTCGAGGAGCGCCTGCGGCACGCGCTGGTCCACGGCATCGTCGACTTCATCGAGGAGGACGCCGAGGAGGCTCGGCAGGCCTACCCGCGTCCGCTCGACGTGATCGAGGGGCCGTTGATGGACGGGATGCGGATCGTCGGCGACCTCTTCGGGGCGGGCAAGATGTTCCTGCCGCAGGTCGTCAAGAGCGCCCGGGCCATGAAGAAGGCGGTGGCCTACCTCGAGCCGTTCATGGAGCAGGAGAAGCTGCGCATCGGCGGGGGGAACGACGCCCAGGGCAAGATCGTGCTGGCCACGGTCAAGGGGGACGTCCACGACATCGGCAAGAACATCGTGGGTGTCGTGCTCGGCTGCAACAACTACGAGGTGATCGACCTCGGCGTCATGGTGCCCGCCGACGTCTTGCTCGACACGGCGCTCGAAGAGGGATGCGACGTGGTCGGCGTCTCCGGGCTCATCACGCCGTCGCTCGACGAGATGGTCGGCGTGGCCAAGGAGATGGACCGTCGGGGCCTCCAGCTGCCGCTGCTGATCGGCGGCGCCACCACGTCGAGGCAGCACACGGCCGTGAAGATCGCCCCCGAGTACGGGAGCGCCACGGTGCACGTGATCGACGCCTCGCGCGTGGTGGGGGTGGTCTCGACGCTCCTGGACGCCGCGCGGCGCGAGAAGTTCGAGCGCGAGAACCGCGAGGAACAGGAGCGGCTCCGCCGCAAGCACGCCGAGCGTGACCTCCGACCGCTCCTGCCGTACGAGGAGGCGAGAGCGAACCGTACGCCGATCGTCTGGCACGAGGCGGACCTGCCCGAGCCGTCGTTCCTGGGCCCGAGGACCGTGGACGTGGACGTCGAGACGCTCCGTCCGTACATCGACTGGACCTTCTTCTTCAGCGCGTGGGAGCTGAAGGGCCGGTTCCCCGCGATCTTGGACCACCCTCGGTACGGCGAGGCCGCCCGGGAGCTGTTCGAGCATGCCAATCGGCTGCTCGACTCGATCCAGATCCAGCGTTCGATCCGCCCCCG
>JBHGAT010000190.1:0-4273 GCA_041946645.1 Candidatus Velamenicoccus archaeovorus
CGCCTCGAGGCGGACCGCCTCAGCTTGCCTCGGAGCGGAGCGCCCGGGCGGCCTCCACCAATCCTTCGACCACCGGCGACCCGTCGAACCCGGGATCCTCACGACCGTTTCGCAGCCCCAGGAACCGGACACCGGCCGCGCGCGCCGCGGCCTCGTCCCAGGCGCCGTCCCCCACCATGACCGCCTCCTCGGGCGGCACCCCGAGCACCTGCAGCGCGCGCTCGACCTGGTCGCCGGAGGGCTTCGGGCGCAGGTCGGGGGCGCGGGCCACCTCCGCGTCGACGACGATCCGGTGGCGCTCGAGCACGCTCCGGCACGCCCTCGGACCGACGAGCGTCACGATGGCCGTGGGCAGCCCGCGGACGGCGCCCAGGAACCCGGTCAGCCCGGGCATCGGCTCGGACCGCGGCGCGCCGGCGAGCTCCCACCGCTCGATCGCGTCCGAGTACGCGGTCCAGAGCTCGCGCCGTCCGGCGAGCGCCACGAGCAGCTCCATGGTCCGGTGCGCGCATCGGCCCCAGGTGCTCGGCGGCACGTCGACCTCGACCTCGAGCTCGCCGACGCCAGCGGTCCGCCGCGCGTCCTCGAGCGCGGCGCAGTAGTCGACGTGGTCCTCGAGGTTCACCAGCGTCTTGTCGAGGTCGAGCAGGATCGCACGGACGGGGAGCTCGATCATCCGCGCTCCCACTCGCGCGCGTGCCGGAGGAGCATCTCCCGCATCGACGACCTCGGGGCGCTCCCGCCCGCCGCCGGCCCGACCTGGCACGCCGTCGGCGTCGCAGGCATCGCGACGCGGATGCCCTCGCCGTCCCGCTCGACCCGGTGGCGACGAAGACAGAGCCACGGCGCCCCGACCCGCCGCCCGGTGGCGAGCTCGTAGCGCCAGAAGTGCTCCGGGCAGGTCACCGTCCCGTCCCGCACCAGGCCACTCGAGAGCGACCCGCCGCGGTGCAGGCACCGGTCCTCGAGCGCCACCAGCTCGCCCCCGACGTCGAACACCGCGACGGCGGTCTCACCGTCCGTGACCCGCACGGCCCCGCCGACCGGCGGAGCCGGCGCCCGAACCCAGACCTCAGGCAAGCTTCATCACGACGGCCTTGGACTCCGTGAAGAACCCGTAGGAATAGTCGCCGCCCTCCCGGCCGATGCCCGAGTCCTTGTACCCGCCGAACGGCGCCCGCAAGTCGCGCACGAAGTAGCAGTTCACCCACATCGTCCCGGTCCGGACCTCGCGCGCCACCCGATGGGCCGTCGCGAGGTTCGTCGTCCACACCATGCCGGCCAGCCCGTAGCGCGTCTGGTTGGCGATCGCGATGGCCTCGTCGAGCTCGTCGAAGGCCATCACCACCTCCACCGGCCCGAAGATCTCCTCCTGGCATACGCGCATCTCGTTGCGGACGTCGGTGACGATCGTCGGCGCGACGTAGTTGCCCTTGCCGAGGTCGCCCTCGATCAGCCGGCGACCCCCGGTGCGGATCGTGCCGCCCTCCTCGACGGCGAGGTCGACGTACGAGAGCACCTTGTCCATGTGCTCCTGCGTCACGAGCGGCCCCATCTGCACCTCGGGGTCGCGGGGGTCACCGACCTTCAGCCCCTCCGCGCGCTCGACGTACCGCGCGACGAACTCGTCGTAGATCGGGCGCTGCACGAGCAGCCGCGTCCCGGCGAGACACACCTCGCCCTGGTTGCCGAAGCTCCCCGTCACGGTCCCGTCGAGGGCAGCCTTCAGGTCGGCGTCGGCGCAGACGATGTTGGCCGATTTGCCGCCGAGCTCGAACGAGAGCTTCTTCAGCGTTCTGGCAGCGTTCGCCATGATGAGGCGGCCGGTGGCGCTCTCGCCCGTGAACGTTACGGCGTCGACGCCGGGATGCTCGGTGAGCTCCTGCCCCGCGGCGTCGGGCCCGAACCCCTGGACCACGTTGAAGACCCCGGGGGGCAGGTCCGCCTCGGCCACGATCTCGGCCAGGATCGAGGCCGTGATCGGGCTCTGCTCGGCCGGCTTGGCCACGACCGTACAGCCGAACGCGAGCGCCGGCGCGACCTTCCACGTGAGCAGCATCAGCGGGAAGTTCCACGGCGAGATCGCGGCCACCACCCCGAGCGGCTCGCGGAGCTCGTAGGTGAAGACCCCGGCCGCCCGCTGATCGAACGCCCGGGTCGACAGGTGCTCGGCGTAGTCGGCGAAGAACCGGAAGTTGAAGGCCGAGCGCGGTATGTCCTTCGTCGTCGACTCGGTGATCGGCTTGCCCATGTCGAGCGTCTCCCACCGCGCGAGCTCGTCCAGGCGCGCGTCGATCCCGTCGGCGATCCGGTGCAGGAACCGCTTGCGCTCGACCGGGCTCATCCGCGGCCACGGCCCCTCGTCGAAGGCCCGCCGTGCGGCTTCGACCGCCCGCGCGGCGTCCGTCCGGGTCCCCTCGGCGACCTCCGCGATCTGCTGGTTATCGATCGGGCTCACCGAGGGGAAGGTGCCGCCCTCGACCGGGTCGACGAACGCGTTGTCGATGAAGTGCCGAACGATCCGCATCCCCACCTCTCTCACACCTCCGCTAGGACCGCGCCGCGCGCGCGGAGGCGGGCACCCCGGCGACGCCGTAGTGGTCCCCGTCCATCTCGCGCAGGATTACCCGCACGCTCTCGGGGCGGGCCTCGAGCGCCTCGCACACCGCCTCGGTCACCAGCCGGATCAGCCGGTGCTTCCTCTCCGTGTCCCGCCCCTCCAGCAGGTCGATCTGCACGATCGGCATGAACCGTTCCCTTCCACTCAGCGGACCCGCAGCGACGCGGATCCGATCCGATCGATCTCCACCGTCACCGTCATCCCCCGTTCGAGCGCGATCGGAGCCGTCAGCCCGCCCGAGAGGACGAGGTCTCCTCGCCGCAGCCCGCGGTCGCCGGCTGCGAGCGCAGCGCGCGCCATCCAGGCGACGGCCGACGCCGGGTCCGGCATCACCGCGCCACCGGCGGCCGTGCCGGCGAGCTCGCCGTCCACCGTCAGGACGGCTCCGACGTCCGCGAGCTCGGCGGGCGGTCGACGCAGGCTCGACCCGAGGACGAAGCCCGCGGCCGAGGAGTCATCGGCCACGTTGTCGGCCGCTCGGAACACGAAGTCCCGGTACCGCGAGTCGACGATCTCCAGGCACGCGCAGACGCCCGCGGTCGCCTCGAGCACGTCGGCGGCGCTCACGTCCGGGCCGAGGTCGACGTCCAGGAGGAAGGCGATCTCGGGCTCCACCTTGGGATGGATGAACGTGTCGAGCACGACCGCGCCATCGGGGAGCGCCATCGCGTCGGTCAGCCACCCGTAGTTGGGCTCGTCGACCCCCATCGCCTCGCGCATGGCCTCGCTCGTGAACCCGAGCTTGCCGCCGACCACGGTCTCGCCGTCGGCCTCGCGCAGCCGCACTCCCTCCGCTTGGATCGCGTAGGCGTCCTCGGTCGAGACCTCGGTTCGGCCGGTGAGCGCCTCGACCTCCCTGCGCTCCTTGCGGGCGCGGTGGAGCTCGAGGGCGAGCTCGGCGGGGTTCAGCGGCATGCGAGCTCCACCGTCCCCAGCCGGTCGAAGACGGCCGTCACCACGTCGCCCGGCTCGACCGCCACCGCCTCGGTCAGCGCGCCCGCGAGGACGGTGGTCCCCGCCTCGAGGCGCTCGCCCCGCCGCGCGAGCTGGGTCGCCAGCCAGGCCACGGCCGCGGCCGGATGGCCGAGCACGGCGGCGCCGGCGGCCGTCGCGACCGTCCGGCCGTTGCGGACGAACCGGCAGCCGACCAGGCGCAGGTCCAGCCCCTCCACCGCCGCTCCCGGACCGCCCATCGCGTAGCGCGCGGCCGACGCATCGTCGGCGACCACGTCGGCAAGCGTGAACCGGTACCCATGGAACCGGGAGTCCAGCACGTCGAGCGCAGGAACCACCCACGTGGTGGCCGCCAGCACGTGGGCGATCGTCGCCGGGCCTGCCAGGTCCCGACCCAGGACGAACGCGATCTCGGGCTCCACCCGCGGGTGGATCAGGTCGGCGACCACGAGCGGCTCGTCGGGCAGCAGCCGGGACCCGGGCGCGAGCCAACCCCACAGCGGCGCGTCGACGTGCATCTGGCGCTGCTTGGCCGCCGAGGTGAGCCCGAGCTTGGCGACCTCGCGGCCCCCGAGCGCCCGCACCACGAGCCCCTGGATCCGGTAGGCGTCCTCCAGCGTGAGCTCGGGACGGTCCGCGGTGAGGGGCTCGATCGGCGTGCGCGTCCGGATCGCCTCCAGCAGCCGCTCGGCGAGCTCG
>JBHGAT010000191.1:0-4236 GCA_041946645.1 Candidatus Velamenicoccus archaeovorus
CCCCGGCCCGTGCTCCCGGCGCTCGGGGAGCGTGGGCCTACACTCACTGCGTGGAGCGGCGGATCTTCGGCCTCGAGAACGAGTACGGGGTGACCTGCACGTTCCGCGGCCAGCGGCGCCTGTCCCCGGACGAGGTCGCCCGGTACCTGTTCCGGCGGGTCGTGCACTGGGGGCGCTCGTCCAACGTCTTCCTCGAGAACGGGGCACGCCTGTACCTCGACGTGGGCTCGCACCCCGAGTACGCCACCCCCGAGTGCGACTCGGTGGCCGAGCTGGTGGCCCACGACAAGGCGGGGGAGCGGATCTTGGAGGCGCTCCTCGCGGCGGCCGAGGTCCGCCTGCACGAGGAGGGGATCAGCGGCCAGGTCTACCTGTTCAAGAACAACACCGACTCGGCCGGCAACTCGTACGGGTGTCACGAGAACTACCTGGTGGCGCGGCAGGGCGAGTTCGCGCGGATGGCCGACCTGCTGATCCCGTTCTTCGTGACCCGGCAGATCTATTGCGGCGCGGGCAAGGTCCTGCACGGGCCCCGCGGGGCGCAGTTCTGCATCGCCCAGCGGGCCGAGCACATCTGGGAAGGCGTCTCGAGCGCCACCACGCGCTCCCGGCCCATCATCAACACGCGGGACGAGCCGCACGCCGACGCCGAGCGGTTCCGCCGCCTCCACGTGATCGTGGGGGACTCGAACATGAGCGAGTGGACCACCTGGATGAAGGTGGGGATCACCGACCTCGTGCTCCGCATGGTCGAGGCCAACACCGTGATGCGCGACCTCACGCTGGAGAACCCGATCCGGGCGATCCGCGAGATCTCCCACGACGTGTCGTGCCGCCGCCGCGTCCGCCTGGCCAACGGGCGCGAGCTCACGGCGATCGAGATCCAGGAGGAGTACTTCGCTCGCACCGCCAGGTTCGTGGAGCGCCGGGGGAACGAGCCGCTGGCCACGCAGCTGCTGGCGGAGTGGCGGAACGCGCTCGACGCCCTGACGGACGGCCGGCCCGAGCGCCTCTCGCGCAAGGTGGACTGGGTGGCCAAGCAGCTCCTGATCGAGCGGTACCGGGCCAAGCATCAGCTCCCGCTCTCCTCCCCCCGGGTGGCCCTCCTCGACCTGGCCTACCACGACGTCAACCGCAACCGGGGGCTCTACTACCTGCTCGAACGCTCCGGGAAGGTCGACCGGATCGCCGACGAACGGGGCATCTCCCTGGCCATGCGCGAGCCGCCGCAGTCCACGCGGGCCAAGCTCCGGGGCGACTTCATCAAGATGGCCAAGCAGAAGCGGCGCGACTACACGGTGGACTGGGTCCACCTCAAGCTCAACGACCAGGCGCAGCGGACGGTGCTCTGCAAGGATCCGTTCCGGAGCGTGGACGAGCGGGTGGAGCAGCTGATCGCGCACATGTGAACCGACGCTCGGCCCGGCCCGGACGGTCCGCGCGGGTCCTCACCGGTAGTGCCGCGAGGCTGCGGCCATCCGCCCGGCCAGGACGCCCGCGGCCGAGGCGGCCAGGAAGAACACGGGGTCGTCGGCCGGGGAGCGGCCCATCGACTCGATGGCGACGCCGAGCTCGGCGAGGCGCCGGATGCCGGGGCGACCGTCGACCTCGACCAGCTGGTGGCGCTCTTCGAGCTTCCGGGCCCGGAGGGCGTCCCAGACCGCGTCCCGCAGCGCCGGGTCCTCGAGCACCGGCACCGCCACGTTGGCCCGGACGGAGCAGACGCGCTCGAGGATCGTCAGAGAGTGGTGCGACACCCCGCGGTGACGCTCGCGCGGGTCCGCCGTGGAGATCCGCAGCGCCGCGACGGGGCGTCCGCCGAGGGTGTCGGCCGCGTCGAGGGCGTGGCCGCTCCCGAGGGCCGACACGCCCCACGTGGTGTCGGTCCCGAGGTTCCCTGGACCGTCCGCCACCACCACGACCTCGGCTCCCGAGACCTCCACGGCGGCCAGCAGCGCCGTCCACACGGTCACCGCCTCGAGCTCGCCGCCGAAGGCCTGGCCGCAGGTGACGAAGCCGTCGAGCAGCCCGGCGCTCCGGAGCCGGGGGACCAGGGCCGAGAACGGCCCCGCCAGGGCGGCGCCGTCGGTCATCACGTAGACGACCCGGGCTCCGGCCGAGGCCTTGGCGCCGGCGGCGATCGGCGCCACCATCGAGTGCAGCGGCGCGCAGACCACGGGGACCCCGCGCAGCCCCGGGGAGGCCTCCAGGGCGTCCCGGTGCGTCTCCTCGACCGAGCGGACCGCCCCCTGCGAGGGGGTGTATCGAGCCTTCATCACCCGTCCCTCGTGGCCCAGGTCGGTGGGCGCGGCCCCCTCGACCGCCATCACCAGGTCGACGCCGCCCGTCCCCAGGCCGAGGGACGAGGCGGTCGTGTTCAGGACCACCACGTCGCCGGGGCGGACCGGCCCGGTGAGCCGTGGGTACGCGAGCGCGGGGGCCGATCGCCCGTCGACCTCGACGTCGAGCTCCACGGCGCCGGGGCGGGCCTCGCGGACCGTCCGCACGGTACCTCGGCGGAGCCGCACGGACGTTCGGTCGGCATCCATGGCCCGAGTATGATGCCGCACGCATGCACCCGCTCGAGCGTCTGGTCAACCTGGTCGCGCTGCTCCTGGAGTCCCACCGTCCGGTCACGTTCGAGCAGATCCGGGACACCATGCCCGAGGCCTACGGGCACGGGGACGTGGGGTCGGCCAAGCGGATGTTCGAGCGCGACAAGGACGTCCTGCGCGACATCGGCGTGCCGATCGAGGTCGTCCCCACCGATGCGTGGGAGGTCGAGCAGGGGTACGTGATCCCCAAGGACCGCTACTACCTGCCCGAGATCGACTTCACCCCCGAGGAGATCTCCGCGCTGTTCGTGGCGGCCCGCACGGGCGGCGAGGACGCGTCCGCCGAGCACGCGGTGCGCAAGCTGCTCTACGGGGCCGAGGGCGGTCTGCTGGCCGGCGTCTCGCCGGCCCCCCTGGCGGCCGAGGCGGGGACCTCCGACGCCAGGCTCCTGGCCGCGGCGGAGGCCATCGCCGAGCGACGGACCGCGCGGTTCGGCTACCGGACGATCCTGGGGGAGGCGTCCGAGCGGCAGGTGGACCCCTGGGGCCTGGTGTTCCGGGGCGGGCACTGGTACCTGGTGGGGCTGGACCGGCAGCGGGACGACATCCGGGCGTTCCGCCTGTCCAGGATGACCGGAGACCTCTCGGTGGGGGGCGAGGCCGGCCCGCCGCCCGAGGGCTTCCGCGCCGCCGACCACGTCGGCGCCGGCCCGTGGGGCCCGGGCGAGCCCGAGCAGCGCGCCGTGGTCGCCTTCTCGCCGGAGGTCGCGTGGTGGGCGGCCCAGGGGGTCCAGGACGCCCGGGTCGAGCGCACGCGGGAGGACGGCTGGGCCGAGCTCAGCCTGCCGGCCGCGCCGGGCGACGGGCTGGTGTCCTGGGTGCTCTCGTTCGGGCCGGACGCCGAGCTCCTCGAGCCCGAGGAGCTCCGGGCGGAGGTGGTCCGGCGGCTGGAGGCGATCCTTGCCGGCTGAGCGACGCGACCGCGGCTCGACGGCGCGCCAGCGCGTGCCCAAGGCCTCCGAGCGCCTGGAGCGTCTGCTGGCGATCGTGCCGTACCTGGTCCGGCATCCGGGGAGCCGGATCGCCGAGCTGTCCCGGCTGTTCGGCGTGAGCGAGGAGGAGCTGCTCGAGGACCTCAACCGCCTGTTCATGTCGGGCCTGCCCCCGTACGGCCCGGGCGACCTGATCGGGGTGGACATCGAGGACGGACGGGTGTGGATCGAGATGGCCGACTACTTCTCCCGGCCCCTGCGGCTGACCCGGGCGGAGGCCCTCGCGCTGTACCTGCGGGGGACGGCCCTGGCCGCGACGCCGGGGGTGCCCGACTCCGAGGCGCTGGCCTCCGCGCTCGGCAAGCTCGGCCGGTCCCTCGGCACGGAGGCCCTCGGCGACCTCGCCGAGCGCGTGGAGACCACCCCGGGGGGGCGTCCGGCCGAGATGCTCGACGTGGTCCGTCGCGCCGCCGAGCGGCGGGAGCGCCTGCGCATCACCTACTACGCGGCCTCGACCGCGGAGACCACCGAGCGGGACATCGACCCCGAGGCCGTGTTCGTCGACATCGGCAACTGGTACGTCGCGGCGTTCGACCACCGCTCGGGTCAGGAGCGGCTGTTCCGGGTGGATCGGATCCGGAGCGCCGAGCCCGCCGGCGCACGGTTCGAGCCGCGGGGCCTGGCCGGCC
>JBHGAT010000192.1:0-4213 GCA_041946645.1 Candidatus Velamenicoccus archaeovorus
CGAGCCACCGTTGCTCCGTCTCCGCGGTGTGAGCAAGCATTTCGGGCCCGTCGTGGCCCTGTCCGAGGTCGACCTGGACGTTCCCGCCGGACGGGTGACGGCCCTCGCCGGCGACAACGGCGCCGGGAAGTCGGTCCTCATCAAATGCATCGCGGGCATCCATGCGCCCGAGGCCGGGCAGATGTGGTGGGAGGGTCGACCCGTGCACATCCGCTCGCCCCGCGACGCCGCCGAGCTCGGGATCGAGACCGTGTATCAGGACCTCGCGCTCTGCGACAACCTCGACATCGTCCAGAACATGTTCCTCGGCCGCGAGCGGCTGGAGCGGGGATCGCTGGACGAGGAGTCGATGGAGACCGCGGCCCGGGAGACCCTGTCCAGCCTGAGGGTCACCACCGTTCGGTCGATCCGGCAGCCGGTCGCCTCGCTGTCCGGCGGCCAACGCCAATCCGTCGCGATCGCCAAGGCCGTGCTGTGGAACACGAAGCTGGTGATCATGGACGAGCCCACGGCGGCGTTGGGCGTGGCGCAGACGGCGATGGTGCTGCAGCTGGTCCGCCGCCTGGCGGACCGCGGCCACGCGGTGATCATCGTGTCCCACAACATGAACGACGTCTTCGAGGTCGCGGACCGCATCGCCGTGCTCCGCCTCGGCAAGATGGTGGCGGTGCGCGCGAGGGCCGAGCTCGACCCCCAGATCGTGGTGGACCTGATGACGACGGGGGTGTCCACGCGGACGGCACCGTCCGGAGGGAGCGAAGGGTAGCCATGGCGAAGCTCGACGAGCCCCCCGCGCCGTCCGACGCCGAACCGCCCCAAGCGGCGGAGGTGGCCGACATGGCCGTCCCCGCCGAGCTGGTCTCGAACTCGGTCGGTGAGTACCTCCGGGCGTCGCTGCAGCGGATCAAGGGCGGGGAGACGGGCGTCCTCCCGGTCGTCGGGGGACTGCTCCTCGTCTCGATCCTGTTCCAGTCGCTGAACGACCGGTTCCTGACCGCGGGCAACCTCGTCAACCTGCTCGTCCAGGCCGCCGTGTTCAGCCTGCTGGCGCAGGGCGAGATCTTCGCCCTGCTCCTCGGCGAGATCGACCTCTCCCTGGGGTTCGTGGCCGGCTTGGGGGGCGTGGTCATGGCCGAGCTGGTCCGGCCCACCGTGGGATGGCCCTGGTGGGCATCGATCGTCGCCGCGCTGGCCGCGTGCGCAGTGATCGGGCTGCTCCAGGGCACGCTGATCACCCGGATCGGTCTGCCCTCGTTCGTGGTCACGCTGGCCGGGCTGCTCTTCTGGCAGGGCGTGATGCTGCGGATCCTGGGGACGGGTGGATCGGTCCTCATCGAGGACAACGTCATCAACGACATCGCCAGCGGGAACCTCACGAGGCTGGCGGGTTGGGTGGTGATGGTCGCGGTGGTGGGGGTGTTCGCGATCCGGACGTGGCGGCGGGACTCGCGCCGGCGGAGGGCCGGTCTGGTCGCGCCACCCCCGAGCCTCACGCTGGCCAAGATCCTCGCGGTGCTGGCGGGCGGTGTGGCCATCGTCCTGCTGTGCAACGCGGACCGGGGGATCATCAAGCCGGTCTACGGCGTGCCCTGGGTGGTGTTGCTCGTGTTCGGCGTCCTGGCCGTGTGGACCTTCGTGCTGGGCCGGACCCGGTTCGGCCGGTACGTCTACGCGATCGGCGGCAACGCCGAGGCGGCGCGACGGGCCGGGGTCAACCTGGCGCGGATCCGCACGATCGCGTTCGTGATCGCGACGTTCACCGCGGGGATCGCCGGGGTCGTGTACGCCTCGCGTCTGCGCTCGATCTCCACGGCGCTCGACGGCGGCACGCTCGTGCTGTACGCGGTGGCGGCGGCGGTGATCGGCGGCACGAGCCTCTTCGGGGGCCGCGGCAAGGCGCTCCACGGCGTCCTCGGTGGGGTCGTCATCGCGGCGATCGACAACGGCATGGGCCTGCTGGGGTTCGCCGCGTACACCAAGCTCATGGTCACCGCCCTGGTCCTGCTGGTCGCCGTCACGATCGACGCGCTGGCCCGCCGGGGCCGTCCGGGCGGCGTCTAGCCCGGCCGGCCTCCCTCCGGCTCCGCACGGGTCCCGGTTGACGGTTCCATGCCAGTTCCGCATAGTTATGCATCATGCGACCCATCCGTCTCGCCGTGCTGGGCGCCTCCGGCACCACCGGGGGCGAGCTCCTCCGGCTCCTGGACTCGCACCCCGCGGTGGAGGTCGCGTACCTGGGGGCCGGCGCATCGGCCGGTGCGGCCCTGGGCGACGTGCACCCGCACCTGGCGGCCACCGCCTGGGGGGACCGCGTCCTGGGCCCCGTGGAGCCGGGCCCGGCGGCCGGCGCCGCCGAGGTGGCGTTCCTCGCCCTGCCCCACGGGGCGAGCGCGCAGCTGGCGCCGGCGCTGCTGGAGGCGGGCCTGCGCGTGATCGACCTGGCGGGCGACTTCCGTCTCCCGGCCGAGGCGTACCCGGCCTGGTACGGGTTCGAGCATCCGTCGCCGGCGTGGCTCGGCAAGGCGGCGTACGGTCTTCCCGAGCTGTTCGCCGAGGAGCTGTCCGACGCCCCGCTGGTCGCGAACCCCGGGTGCTTCCCCACGGCGGTCGTCCTCGGGCTCGCGCCGCTGCTCCGGGCGGGCGCGATCGAGCCCGGACCGATCCACGTCGACGGCAAGACGGGTCTGTCCGGGGCGGGCACGCGGGCGGATCGGTCCACGATGCACCTGTCCACCGAGGAGAGCGTGCGCCCCTACCGGTTCCCGGTCCACCAGCACACCCCGGAGATGGAGCACGCGCTCGCGCTCGCCGGCATCGGCGGCGCGCGGATCGCGTTCGTGCCGCACCTGGTTCCGGCCGTGCGCGGCGTGCTGGTGACGTGCTATGCGCCGCTGGTCGGCGGGGCCACGTCCGGCGAGCTCACGGAGATCCTGGCCGCCGCGTACGAGCACGCGCCCTTCGTCCGGGTCCTGGCCCCGGGTGCGATGGCGGACACCAAGCGCACCCGCGGTTCGAACGTGATCGAGCTCCAGGCGGTGACCGACCCGCGGACCGGCTCGGCCGTCGTGATCGGCGCGCTGGACAACCTGGTCAAGGGCGCGGCGGGGCAGGCGGTCCAGAACCTGAACCTGATGCACGGGCTCGACCAGGCGCTGGGGCTGCCCCGGACGGCGGTGTATCCGTGAGCGTGACCTTCCCCCGGGGGTTCCGGGCGGCCGGCGTGACGGCCGGCCTGAAGCCGAGCGGCCGTCCCGACCTCGCGCTGCTCGTGGCGGATGGGCCGTGCGCCGCGGCCGGGCTGTTCACCACCAACGCGTTCGCCGCGGCGCCGGTCCACCTGTCTCGCGCCCGGCTGGGCGGCGCCAGCGCCCGGGCCGTGCTCGTGAACAGCGGGCAGGCCAACGCCGGCACCGGCCCCGCCGGAGCCCGCGACGCCGAGGCCGCGACCGCGGCCGCCGCGGAGCTGCTGGGGATCGGGCCCGAGGAGGTCCTGGCCTGCTCGACCGGGGTGATCGGGGAGCCGCTCCACCTTCGCGAGCTGCAGGCGGCCCTCCCGGCGCTCGTCGCCGGGCTGTCCGTGGACGGCGGGGACGGGTTCGCGGAGGCCATCATGACCACCGACACCAGGCCGAAGCAGGCCGCCGCCGAGCGGGGCGGCTACCGGGTTGGCGGGGCGGCCAAGGGCGTCGGCATGATCGCGCCCGACCTCCAGCTCGCCACGATGCTCGCGTTCGTCACGACGGATGCACCGGTGCCTCCCGCCCACGTGGGGGCGCTGGCCGCCGGGGTGCTCGAGCCACGGTTCGAGTCGCTCACCGTGGACGGGTGCACGAGCACCAACGACACGGTCCTGCTGCTGGCCAGCGGCGCCGCCGGGGGCGATCCCGCGGAGCCCGGCACGCGAGGGTGGGACCACCTGGTCGAGGCGTTGGGGGAGGTCGCGGACTCGCTCGTGCGCCAGCTCGCCCAGGATGCCGAGGGAGCGAGCCACGTCGTGCTGGTCCACGTGAGCGGGGCGGCCAGCGCGGCCGAGGCACAGGTGGCGGCCAAGGCGGTGGCCGACTCGCTGCTGGTGAAGACGGCGGTGTTCGGCGGCGATCCCAACCCCGGCCGGATCCTGCAGGCGGTCGGCTCGAGCGGCGTGCGGTTCCGACCCCAGGACGTCGAGGCCCGGATCGGGGACGTGGTGGTGATCGCCGGCGGGGGGATCCCC
>JBHGAT010000193.1:0-4208 GCA_041946645.1 Candidatus Velamenicoccus archaeovorus
GGGCAGGGTCCAGCTGTGCTTCTGCCGCCCGAAGAGCAGGGAGTACGCGAGCGCGCCGGTCCCCGGCCGGTCGGCCGGCTGGACCGTCATGAACGCCATCCACAGGAGGAACGCTCTCGTGTGGGGGTCCTCGAACGCGTCCTCCACGACCTGCCGAGCGCTCATGGCCTGCCGGCGCAGCCATCGGTTGCCGTCGGGATGCTCGGCCAGCAGCTCGGGCAGGCCGGGCCCCCACCCGATCGGCGTGTACCGGGCCCGGCCGAACGCCGGTGCGACCCGCTCGTACTCCTCGAGCATCCGGCGGAAGGCATCGGCGTCGCGCTTGGAGAACTTCGCGAACTCCTGGGCGGTCCGGTCCACGTCGCGCCACTGGGTCAGCCACGTGCCGTCGGGGAACGGGATGTGCACGACGGGATCGGGGTGGAGGTACTCGAGGCCGTAGTCGGCCAGGTGCAGCTCGTCGTCGCGGAGGGTCGGGCTGGCCTGGATCAGGTTGTGCGCGGTCGAGCACGCGTCGTGCCGGAACCCCGGCAGCGTGAGCTCCTCGGTGTTGGTGTCGCCGCCCACCCGATCGCGGGCCTCGAGCACCAGGCACCGGAACCCCGCCTTCGACAGGTACGCGGCCGCGATCAGGCTGTTGTGCCCTGCGCCGGCCACGACGACGTCGTATCCCGACCTCATCCGATGGTCCCCTCCTCCCGCACCCCGCTCCCCGCGGCCTCCCCCACCTCACACCTCCCGGGGGGCCGGAAGCGCCAGCAGCTCCACGGCGTTGCGCCCCAGCACGGCCGCCTCCCGGTCCGGGGGTAGCCCGAGCGCGCGCACCTCGTCGACCGGACGGGTCGTGCCCATGTCGAACGGGCGGTCCGAGCCGAGGAGCACGCGCTCGGCGCCGGCGTACCGGACCAGCTCGGCCAGGAGCTCGGCGTCGTGCGTCACCGTGTCGAAGTACATCCGCCGGATCGAGTCGTCGGGCGAGGCCCGGAGCCGCTCCCTCGCCTGGGGCTGGAAGCCGTGCGCGTGCCGGAGCCGTCCCCGGACGGCCAGCAGGGCCCCGCCCCCGTGGGCCAGCACGATCCGGAGACCCGGGTGGCGCTCCAGGACGCCCGCCATGACCAGGTGCGAGCCGGTGACCGCGGTCTCCATCGGGTTGCCGACGGTGTTCCAGAGGTAGTAGGCATCGAACACCGGCAGGTCGAAGCCCCGGGTCGTGGGGTGCACGAAGACCACCGCGCCGGTCGCCTCGGCTGCCTCCCAGAACGGCTCGAACCGATCGTCGCCGAGGTACGTGCCGCGCACGCTGGCCGAGAGCTCGACGCCGCGCAGGCCGGGGGTGCCCATCAGCGTGGACAGCTCCCGAGCGGCCAGCCCCGGATCCTGCAGGGGCACGGCCCCGACCGCGCTCACCCGTCCGGGATGGGCGGCGGCCGAGGCGGCGAGCGCGTCGTTCTGGATCCGGCACACCCGCAGCGCCTCCTCGGGGTCGAGGTCGAACGGGAGCAGGTTGACCCAGGGCGACAGGACCACGTGGTCCACGCCGCAGGACGCCGCCTCCTCCACGATCGCATCCACGTGAACGAACTCGCCGATCGCCGAGCGGATGGTCCGGCCCCGGAGCTCGACCAGCTGCGCACCGTCGTCCCGACGCACGGACGGGCGCCACGGCTCGTCCCCGCCGTGCTCCCGGGTGATCTCGGGGACGATCACGTGGGCGTGGACGTCGACGATCACCGCATCCCCCTCACGGCTCCAGGATCAGCACCAGCGCGCCGGCCACCACGAGCGCCGAACCGGCCACGACCGACGCCGTCACCCGCTCCAGGTGCCGGCCGGCCGCGACGGGGGCGAGCAGGATCACCGTCGGTACCGAGAGCAGCCCCAGGCTCAGCACCACGGCCACCGGCGCGAGGGACAGCGCGTACCACCGGGTCCAGGTGGCCAGGCCCACCAGCAACCCGGCCACCAGCTTCCAGTTGCGCGCCTCGCGGGGGGCCGGTCCGACCGGCTGGCCGCCCCGCCGGCGCCGAACCCCGATCAACACCCCGTACGCGGCCGTGGCCACCACGACCCCGATCGTCACACCGAGCAGCGGCGAGTCGTACCGGTCCAGTCCCGTCCGGATGAACACCGGGCTGATGGCCCACGCGAGCGCCGCCCCCAGGCCGAAGCTCGAGGCGGCCAGCCGGGTCGGCAGGGGAACGCGTTCGCCGGGATCGACGGCGACCGCGGTCCGCGGGCCGTCGAGGGCGACCGGGGCCGTGCGCCGGATCCGCTCGGTCTGCACCACGTACACGCCGAGCACGATCGTGGCCATGCCGAGGACCGCCACCCCGCTCGGCCTCTCGTGCAGCGTGACGGCGGCCAGGGCCGCACCGAACAGGGGCACGGTGGCCAGCAGCGGGCTGGTCCGGGCGGCGCCGATCCGCTTCTGGCTCATGTTCAGCAGCGTCCAGCCCACCAGGAAGTGGACGGCCCCGGCCGCGGCGAAGTCCGCGTACGCCGCCCCCGGAACGCGGGCGAGCTCGGCGGCGTCCCCGGTCGCCAGCACCGCCGCCAGCAGGACGGCCGAGCTCACCCCGAGCTGGATGAACGTGGAGCGGTACACGTCCATCTCGACCAACGTGCCGCGGTTGACGCTCTGGAAGACGCCGAACACCACGCCCGCCGCCGCCGCCCACAGGACGCCGCTCACGGCTCCGTGGACGCAGCCGCGTCCTCCCGCACGGTGCCGCCGAGGTACAGGTCGGCGATCTCCGGATGCCGCAGGACGTCCTCGGCCGCACCGCTCAGGCGGACCCGCCCGCTCTCCATCACCACGCCGTGGGTGGCCACCCCGAGCCCCAAGCGGACGTTCTGCTCGACGAGCAGGATCGTGCGTCCCCGGTCCCGCATCCCCACGATCAGGTCCCAGACCTGCGCGAGGCTCTTCGGGTCCAGACCGAGCGACGGCTCGTCCAGGAGCACCAGCACGGGGTCGAGCATCAGGCTCCGCGCGAACTCGACGGCCCGCCGCTGACCCCCCGAGAGGTTCCCCGCCTTGTCGGCGGCCCGCTCCCGGACCAGCGGCATCAGCTCCTCGATCCGGCGGAGCCGCTCCCGGACCAGAGCCGGCTTGCGGCGCAGGATGTACGCGCCCATCAGGACGTTCTCCCGCACCGTGAGCATGGGGAACAGCGCGCGCTGCTGCGGCACCTGGACGACCCCGCGCGAGAGGATCTCCGCGCTGGCCAGCCCACCGATCGGCTCGCCCTCGAGCGTGATCGTGCCCCGCATCGGCCGGCAGACCCCGCTCACGGTCTTGAGCAGCGTGGACTTGCCGGCGCCGTTCGGTCCCACGACACAGGTGATCGAGCCGCGCTCGACCCGGAGATCGACGCCCTGCAGCACGAGCCCACCCCCGTAGCCCGCGACCACGTCGTGCAGCTCGAGCAACGCGGCCATCAGGCCTCCACCCGCTCCGTATCCTTGCCCCACTCCTCGCCCAGGTACGCGTCGAGCACGGCCGGGTTGGTCTGGATGTCCTGCGGCCGCCCCTGCGCGATGACGCGGCCGCGCGCCATCACCAGGATCGGGTCGCATAGCTCGAGCACCATCGGCATGTTGTGCTCGACGATCAGGAACGTGAGGCCGTCGCGGTTGAGCTGGCGGATCAGCTCGGTGATCCGCTCGATCAGGCCCGGGTTGATCCCACCGGCCGGCTCGTCCAGCAGCACGAGCCGCGGCTCGAGCATCAGGACCTGGGCCAGCTCCACGAGCTTCTGCTGGCCGAACGAGAGCTGCCACGCGGGCTGCGGGGCGAAGTGCCGCATCCCCACGAAGTCCAGGAGCTCCTCGGCCCGCCGCGCCTCCGGGCCGGTCACGGCGTCGACGGCGAGCCGGCGCCATCCGAACCGCCGGAGCGGCGACACGACGTTCTCCAGCACGGTGAGCTGCGGGAACAGCCGGGTGATCTGGAACGTCCGGCCCAGCCCCTGGTACGCGCGGTCCCACGGCACCATGCGGTCGATGCGCATGCCCCCCAGCACGATCGTGCCCCCGTCGGCCCGCATCATCCCGGTCACCAGGTTGAACACGGTGGTCTTGCCCGAGCCGTTGGGGCCGATCATGCCGGTGAGGCTCCCCTCCGCGACCGAGAAGGCGCAGGCGTCGACCGCGGTCATCCCGCCGAACCGCTTGGCCAGCCCCTCCACCACGAGCAGCGGCGGGCG
>JBHGAT010000194.1:0-4191 GCA_041946645.1 Candidatus Velamenicoccus archaeovorus
GTCCACCGCGTGGCCGAGCAGGTGGAGGACGAGCTCGCCAGATCCGATCGTTCCGCATCGCCCACCGGAGGTCGCCGATGAACCAGCAGCAGCACCGCCGGCTGCGGGTCCTGATCCTGCAGCACGAGGAGCCCACGCCGCCCGGCCTCGTCTCGGAGTGGCTCGACGAGCACGACGCCGAGGTCGAGACGTTCCGCATCGACGTGGACGAGCGGGAGATCGACCCGACCGGGTACGACCTGATCGTCTCGCTCGGCTCGGAGTTCGCGGCGTTCGACGACTCGAAGCCGTTCGTGACCCGCGAGGCGGAGCTGATGCAGCGAGCGGTCGAGGCGGACGTGCCGGTGCTCGGCTTGTGCTTCGGCGGGCAGATGCTGGCCCGCGTGCTCGGCGGCGAGGTGTTCCGCTCGGACCGGTCGGAGATCGGCTGGCTCCCGGTCCGCAGCAAGGACCCGGACCTCGTCCCGGAGGGGCCGTGGTTCCAGTGGCACTTCGACTCGTTCACGCTGCCGCCGGGCGCGGAGGCGATCGCGGAGTCGGAGGTGGGCCCGCAGGCGTTCGTGGCCGGCCGGAGCCTGGGCCTGCAGTTCCACCCCGAGGTCACGGGCCGGATCATGGACGACTGGGTGCGCGTGTACCGGCACGAGCTCGACGCCGACGGGGTGGACCCGGACGAGCTGCTCGAGGAGACCGGCCGGCGGATCGCCGACAGCAACCGGATGGCCCGACAGCTGCTCGACCGGTTCCTCTCCGACGTGGCCAAGCTCCGTGCCCGCGAGGCGGAGGACCCGGCCGAGCGGGCTGCCGGCTGAGGCCGAGCCGATGGGGGTCGACGTGCACGGGCCGGTCGAGGCGGATGCGACGAGCGTGTTCCCTCGGTTCCTCGATCTCCCGTACCTCAGCGTCGAGCGGGGCGACGGCCTCTGGCTGACGACGACCGACGGACGCCGGATCCTCGACGGGTGCTCCGGGGGCGCCATGGTGACCTGCCTCGGCTACGGCGTCCCCGAGCTCGTGCGGGCCGCCGCCGAGCAGGCCGAGCGGATCTCGTATTTCTACAACCACCACTTCACGAGCGAGCCGCAGGAACGGCTGGCCGACCGGCTGCTCGAGGTCGCGGTCCCGGAGATGGCGCGCGTGCGGTTCGTGTCGGGCGGGTCGGAGGCCAACGAGACGGCGCTCCAGCTGACCCGCCTGTACCACGTCGAGCGGGGGGACACGGAGCGGTGGCGCGTGATCTCGCCGGCGCAGGCGTACCACGGCTCGACGATGGGGACGCTGGCGCTCAGCGGGCGGCCGGCCCTGCAGGAGCCGTACGCTCCCTACCTGGCCCGGCACCTGCACCTGTCCCCGTCGACGGAGCGGTTCGACCCGACCGGCGAGGCGGCCCTCGCCGAGCTCGATCGCCTCCTGGACGAAGCGGGACCGGAGACGATCGCCGCCTTCTTCTGCGAGCCCATCGGCGCGGCGGCGCTGCCCGCCTACCGCCCACCCGACCGGTTCTGGGAGGGCCTGGACGAGCGGCGGCGCCGGCACGGCTTCCTCGTGTGCTTCGACGAGGTCGTCACGGGGATGGGCCGCGTGGGCACGTGGCTCGCCGCGCACCAGCTCCCCATCGACCCGGACATCGTGGCCGTGGGCAAGACGCTCGGCGCAGGCTACGCGCCGCTCGGCGCGGTCCTGTGCACGGAAGCCGTCTACGACGCCGTGGACCAGGGCTCGCGCGAGTTCGACCTGGGGCACACGTGGGACGGCGCCCCGCTGTCCTCGGCGGTCGGCCTGGCGGTGCTCGACCAGCTGGTGAGCCGGGGCCTGGTCGAGCGCGTCCGCGAGCTCGGCCCCGGCCTGCTCCAGGACCTCGCCGCCGCGCTCGCCGGCTCCGAGATCGTCGGGGAGGTCCGCGGCCACGGGTTCCTCCTCGGCGTGGAGCTGGTCGACCCCCGGGACGGCACGTCGTTCCTGCCGGTGGAGCTCGACGTCGCCTCGCTGGTGGACGACACCGCGCTCGAGCACGGCCTCCTGGTGACCTCCACCCATCCGCAGGCCGACGGGTACGCGGGCGACCAGACGCTCCTCGCGCCGGCCTACGTCGCCACCGGGGACGAGCTCGCGCAGATCGTGGAGCGGTTCGCGGCCACGATCGCCGACGTCGAGCGGGTCGTGAAGGACGCCCTGGCCGGTGAGGGCGGCATCGGGACGAGGGAGGGCCGCCGATGACGGAGCTGGAGGCGGCGACCGCCCCGCTCGCGGCCGCGTCGCCCGACGGCACGGACCCCGAGGCCGAGTTCGTCCTCCTCGGCGTGCCGGACGTGAACGGCTCGATCCGGGGCAAGGCGCTCCGGCCGGACGCGTTCGAGAC
Source organism: Candidatus Velamenicoccus archaeovorus (assembly GCA_041946645.1). GTDB lineage: Bacteria > Actinomycetota > UBA4738 > UBA4738 > HRBIN12 > DASQQQ01. The sequence goes on from JBHGAT010000194.1 coordinate 2,360, forward strand.
CGCCCTCCGCCACGGCAGCGTGATGACCGACCTGATCCTCGGCCTGGACCCCGTCGACACCCCCATCGCCGACTACGAGGGGTTCGGGATCCGCACGGGCGCCGCCGACCTGGTCGTCCGGCCCGAGCCCGAGACCCTCCACGCGCTCTCCTGGCGACCCGGCTGGCGGGTCTGCCTGGCCACGCCCAGCTGGCCCGACGGCTCGCCGGCGTTCTCCTCCCGCGAAGTCCTCCGGAACGCGCTGGGCGACGTGGCGGGGCTCGGGTACGACGTGGTCTCGGCCCTCGAGTACGAGATCCGGATCTGGGACGAGCACGGCGATCCGCTGTCGAGCGGGATCAGCTACAGCCTGAACGAGATCGGGCGGTTCGAGCGCTTCCTCGAGGAGCTGGTCCGAGCGCTCGACGGGCTCGGCGTGGTCCTGTCGGCCGTGCACACGGAGGCGGGGCCCGGCTTGCTCGAGCTGAACCTGGGCCACCGCAGCGGCCTCGCCGCGGCCGACGACGCGACGTTCGTCAAGTTCGCCGCCAAGCAGGTGGCCGCGTCGCTGGGCCTGCGGGCGAGCTTCCTGGCCAAGACGCGTCCGGGCGAGGAGGGCTCCAGCGGCCATGTGCACATGTCGTTCTGGCGAGGCCGGGCCAACGCGTTCGCGGGCGTCGAGGGGACACGGCTCCCGCCGGCGTTCTCGTCGGCCGTGGCCGGACTGCTCGAGCATCTCCCGGCCGCCTCGCTCCTGTTGAACCCGACGATCAACTCCTACAAGCGCCTGATCCCCGGGTGGTTCGCGCCGATCAACGCCACCTGGGGCGTCGAGAACCGCTCGTGCGCCGTGCGGGCCATCCCCGGGGCCCGGCCCGAGCTGGCGCGCTTCGAGTGCCGCCGTCCCGGCGCCGACGCCAACCCGTACCTCGTCGTGGCGGCGCTCGCGGCATCGGCCGCGGATGGGATCCGGCGCGAGGCGTCCCCGCCGGAGCCGATCGTGGGCGACGCGTACGCCCGCACCGACCTCCCGGAGCTCCCCGGGTCCTTGGAGTCGGCGCTGCGCGCGTTCGACGAGGACCCGGTCCTGCGGCGAGCCCTGGGCGAGACCTTCTGCGACTACTTCGTCACCAGCCGCATCTGGGAGCTCAAGGCGTGGCGCGAGACCGTGACCGACTGGGAGCGCGAGCGGTACGACCGGGCGGTCTGAGCACCGGCGGTTCGGACCGGGACGCGTGGGGGAGGCGCACATGACGGAGCTGCTGGTCCTGGGGGGCGAGCGTGTGGACGCCGCCGAGGGCAGGACGTTCGAGGTGATCGAGCCGGCGCTCGGCGCACCGATGGCGGAGGTGGCCGAGGCCGGCGAGGAGGACGCTCGGCGGGCCGTGGAGGTGGCCCATCGGGCGTTCGAGGAGGGGCCCTGGCCTCGGACCTCCGCCACCGAGCGCGGTCGCGTGCTGCTCCGGGCCTCGACCCTGGTCCGGGAGCGTCTGGAGGACCTCGCGCAGCTCGAGGCCCGCAACGTCGGCAAGCCGATCCGCGACGCGCGCGACGAGATGGGCATCGTGGCCGCGACGCTCGAGTACTGGGGCGGGGCGGCCAACAAGATCTTCGGCGAGACCGTCCCGGTGCAGGACCCGGGCCTGGACGTGACGCTCCGCGAGCCCGTGGGCGTCTGCGCGCTGATCACGCCCTGGAACTTCCCGCTGGCCATCGCCTCGTGGAAGATCGCCCCGGCGCTCGCGTGCGGCAACACGATCGTGGTGAAGCCGGCCTCCTCCACGCCGCTCACGGTGCTGCGCCTGGCCGAGATCCTGGTCGAGGCGGGCCTGCCGCCCGAGGCCGTCTCGGTG
>JBHGAT010000195.1:0-4170 GCA_041946645.1 Candidatus Velamenicoccus archaeovorus
GGGTTCGTGATCACCTCGATCCGGCCGCCCCGGCCGGCGGAGACCGAGGCGGAGAACCCCTCCGGGAACACGAAGGCCGCGGAGACGTCCCCGTCGTCGGCCAGCCGCTCGGCCGCGGCGGTCGAGTCCACCGACCGCAGCGTGACGAAGTCGAGCCCGCGCAACAGGTCGACGAACGAGCCGGCGACCTCCCCGCCGTCGTGGTCCGCGACCGCGTAGGTCGCCGTGAACGACCCCTGCTCGACGTCCGAGAGCGTGAGGTCGAAGATCAGCGCGAGCCCGAACGGCACCAGGAACGCGATCACGTACGCGGAGCGGTCGCGCATCCGCTGCCGGAGGTCCTTCCCCGCAACGGTGAGCGCGCCGCGCACGGCTATCCCCGCAGGGCCCGGCCGGTGAGGTGCAGGAACACGGCCTCCAGGTTGGGCTCGGCGATCTCCACCGAGGTCACGTGGGCCCCGGCTCCGGCCACCGCCGCCAGCACCGCCGGCAGCACCCGGTGAGCCTCCCGGGCCACCACGTCCAGGCCGGCCTCATGACGGCTGGCGTCGTGCACGCCGGGCACGGCCCGGACGGCCTGCTCGGCGGCGTCCAGGTCGCCCGTGGCCGAGAGGCTCACCCGGTCCCGCTCGCCGACCATCGCGACGAGCTCCCGCCGCGTGCCCTCGGCCTTGAGCTGGCCGTGGTCGATGATCCCCACGCGGTCGCAGAGCCGCTCGGCCTCCTCCATGTAGTGGGTCGTGTACAGGACGGCCATCCCCTGCTCGCGGAACCGCTCCACGCTGGACAGGATCGCGTTGCGGCTCTGTGGGTCCACCCCCACCGTCGGCTCGTCCAGGATCAGCAGGCTCGGCCGGTTCAGGAGCCCCAGGCCGATGTTCAGGCGCCGCTGCATCCCGCCCGAGTAGTGCTCGACCCGGTCGTCGGCCCGGTCGACCAGGTCGATCACCCGGAGCACCTCGTCCACGCGCGACTCGAGGTCGCGGCCGGTCAGGCCGTAGAGCTTGCCGAAGAAGCGGAGGTTCTCGCGCGCGGTGAGATCCGGATAGAGGGCGAGCTCCTGCGGCACGTAGCCGATCGACGCCTTCGCGTCGGTGCTGCGCGTGTCCAGCTCGCGCCCCTCCAGGAGCACCTCCCCGCCGTCGCGCGCCAGGAGCCCGCAGACCATCGAGATCGTGGTGGTCTTGCCGGCGCCGTTCGGACCGAGGAGCCCGTAGGTCTCGCCGGCCGCGATCTGGAACCCGACGCCGTCGACCGCCACCAGCCCGTCGAACGACTTGCGCAGGTCCCGGCAGACCAGGACCGTCCGACCCGGCGTGGGGTCAGGTGGCGGGCTCGGCGGGATCACGGAAGCCCACGACCTTGTGCGACCCGTCACAGAAGGGCTTGTTCCGCGACTGCCCGCACCGGCAGAGCGTCATGCGGTTGCGGACCTCCCAGCCCGTGCCGTCCTCGGACTCGAGCGGGATCCGCCCGCGGATCACGTACGGCCCGTTCGGCTCGATGCCGATCGACGGCTCGAAGGCGGGCTCGAGGTCGTCGTCCGCGTCCGCCTCGCGAAGGACCAGCCGGCCCGATGGGCACCGGTGGACCATCCCCACCAGCTCCGCCCGGGCCTGCTCGTCATCGCCCTCCTCCTCCACCAGGGTCCAGACGTTGGTCCGCAGGTTGATGCAGAACCCGGCCTTCGAGCACAGCGACAGGTCGTCGGTGAGGACCAGGTCGTCGCCCTCGAACACCGAACGGCGATCGGCCGTCGGTCCGCGGTCGGCCGTCTCGACCCAGCTCCACTCGAGGGTCTCGCAGGCCTGGTCACAGAAGGGGCGCGTCCGCGAGGCGCCGCACCGGCAGAGCAGGTACTCGCCCTGCGGCGTGGGGAACGTCGGGCCCTCGTCCCAGGCCACGGGCTCGCCGTGCTCGGTCTCGACGATCGCCCTGCGCAGCAGCGGTGGGTCGCCGGTCACCGCGTAGGGGCCCCGCGGAAGGATCACGATGCGCACGGCTGGCAGCCTACCGGAGCCGGCCGCCCGCCGCTCGACCGTCGCCGCGGGTCAGGTCCGGGGCGCGAGGCGCTCGAGGACGTCCATCATCCGGTCGACGTCCGCCTCGGTCGACAGGTAGTTCACGATGCCGGCGCGCAGGTACGTCCGCCCCCGGAGCTTGGTCGTGGACACCCAGGCCTCGCCGGAGACCTCCAGCGCGCGCTGCAGGCGGTCCTGGTGCGCATCGACCTCCTCCGGCCCCACGCCCGGCGGGACGTGCCGGAAGCACACCACGGAGAGCTCGGGCTGGGGCGGGGCGACCTCGAACCCGCGCTCGCGGCACCTGGCCGCGAGGTAGGCGGCGAGGTCCGCGTTGGCCTCCACCAGCCGGGCGAAGCCTTCGCTCCCGAGGTGCTTCCAGGACAGCCAGAGCTTCAGCGCCCGGAACCGCCGGGTGCCCTCGATCGAGTACTGCATCCAGTTGAGCGGCGCATCCTCGGGGTTGGGGTACCGGTAGTACTCGGGCTCTCGGTGGAACGTCCGGAGCAGATCCTCGCGCCGCCGGACGACCAGCCCCCCGATGTCGTAGGCCTGGAAGAACCACTTGTGCGGGTCGACGGTGACCGAGTCGGCCCGCTCGAGGGCGGGTACGCGGCCCGCCAGGCGCTCGGAGAACCGGGCGGCACCCCCGTACGCGGCGTCGACGTGGAGCCACAGCCCCTCGCGCTCGGCGAGGTCGGCCAGCTCGCCGACCAGGTCGACCGAGCCGGTGTTGGTGGAGCCGCTGACCGCGGCGATCGCGAGCGGCGTGAGCCCGGCCGCGCGATCCTCGGCGATCGCGGCGGCGACGGGCTCGGCGCGCAGCCGGAAGCGCTCGTCCGAGGGCACGATCCGCAGCGTCTCCGGCGGGAACCCCAGCGTCGCGAGGGCCCGTTCGATCGAGAAGTGTGCCTGGTCCGAGGCGTACACGCGGACGTCCTCGAGCTGCGAGCCCCGGGGCGGCTCGCGCAGCCCGAGGAGCCGCGGGAGGTGGACGTCGCGGGCCAGGTTCAGGGCCATGATGTTGGCCATCACCCCGCCCGAGGTCAGGACCCCCCACCCCTCCGGTCCGATGCCGACCAGCTCGCGGAGCCACGAGGTGACCTCCTCCTCCACGAACGCCGCCACGGGACCGGCCGCCCAGACGTCCACACCCTGCTGGACCCACTGGGAGAGCACCTCGCCGGCGATCGACACCGGGAGCGGCGGCGGCGTGAAGTAGCTGAACGCCCCGGGGTGCTGGGAGTTGAAGACGTGCGGGGCGATCCGCTCCCGGAACTCCGCCACGATCTCCTTGGAGGTCGACGGGGCCGAGGGCGCCGGTCCGGGCTCGTTGCCCGGGCCGAAGAACGACCGCCGCATGTCGGGGTACGACTCGCGCGCGATGGGGCGCCGCATCGCCTCGTCGTACAGGTAGTCGAGGCAGGCCTCCCATACGAGCCGGCCGAGCTCCTCGAGGGCGGCCCGGGCCTCGGCCGGGTCCCGGTAGCCGATCAGCGCGGGCTCGGGGTGCCAGGAGAACGGGTCGGACACGCCGGGACTGTAGCAACCGGTACCCTGGGGCAGCCATGGAGGTGCGCACCACGATCGACCGGGCCCGCGTGCTCGAGCTCAAGCGGCGCGAGGACGAGCGCTTCGCCGCCGAGCACCCCCGCTCGCTGGCCCTGCTCCGGCGGGCCCGGGCCTGGATGCCGAACGGCGTGCCGATGGCCTGGCTGGCCGACCCCGACACCTACGACCACCCCCCGGCCTGGGTCGCCGAGGGCCGGGGCTCGCGGTTCCGCGACGTCGACGGGCACGAGTACGTCGACGTCAACGTGGCCGACATGAGCATGTTCTGCGGGTACGCGCCGCCGCCGATCGTCGAGGCCGTGTCCCGGCGGATGACCCTGGGCCACCAGTTCCTGCTGCCGGTCGAGGACGCCATCTGGGTCGCGGAGGAGCTGGCGCGCCGGTGGGGCCTGCCCAAGTGGCAGTTCACGCTCTCGGCCTCGCAGGCCAACACCGAGGTGATCCGGGTGGCCCGGGTGGCCACCGGCCGGTCGAAGGCCCTCATGTTCGAGGGCAAGTACCACGGGCACTTCGACCAGGCCCTGGTGGACCTGGAGGACGGGCGGGAGGTGCCCGAGGAGCTCGGCCTGCCGGCCGG
>JBHGAT010000196.1:0-4147 GCA_041946645.1 Candidatus Velamenicoccus archaeovorus
GAGTCGAACGCCGCGGCGACCGTCTCCACCAGGAACGACCAGACCACGAGCCCGTAGGCCACCCCGACCGCCCCCCGGGGCCACACGCCGAGGGCCAACCCGCCGATCCCGAGCACGAACACGGCGGGCGGGACGACGTTCAGCCCGGCCTCCAGCAGGTCCCCGAGACCGACGTCGGCGTGCTGGCTCACGGCGCCGACCCACGCCGCGAGGCCGGCCAGCACGCTGGCCACCACCACCAGGCCGAGCCCCACGGCCAGCCGGACGGCCAGCCACCGCCACCGGGCCACCGGCCGGACAAGCAGGTTGTCCAGGTGCCCGTTCGCCTCCTCGTTCCGCGCCGCCGTGATCTGGCCCGCGACCGCGATCGCCATCAGCCCCGCGGCCACGACGAACACGAAGCCGAGGTACGACGCGGCTCCGGACGTGGTCGCGCCGAGCCGCCGGATGGCCTCCTCGATCCCCTGCGCGCCCCGGAGCGCGGTTCCCGCCGCCTGGGCCACCAGGCCGAAGACGAGACCGGTCACGACCAGGGCCACCGTCCAGGCGGCGATCACCGGGCGCGTGAGGCGGATGGTCAACCCGGCCTGGCCCCCCAGCAGGAGCGTCCGCGGCCTCTGCGCGTCCCGGCTCGCGAGCGCGCTCGCCCCCAGGTCCCGCCGCTCCGCGATCCGGATCGACGCGGCCACGAGCACCACGATCGACAGGACGATGGGGATGAAGGCGAGCGGCCGCGATCCCGTGAGGGGCTGGAGCTCCTCGATCCACCCGATCGGGCTCGCCCACCGGAGCCACGCGAGCCCGGGGTCGGAGTCGGCGACCATCCGGATCAGGTAGGAGGCGGCGAGCACGGCCCCGCCGATCAGGTTGGCGTCCCGCCGGGTCGCGGCGAGCTGCCCGACGAACATGCCGATGGCCATGAACATCGCCGCGGAGGCGAGCAGCGCGGTCACGAAGAAGACGGACGTCCCCGCGCCGATGCCCACCTTCTCCGACCCCCCGGTCGCGGCCGTGAGGAGGGCGGTCGGCAGCCACAACGCGAGGAACCCCATGCCGAGCCCGATCGCCGCCTGCACCGCGGCTCGAACCCGGGTGGTCCGCCCGGACAGGAACAGCTCCCACCGCCCCGCGTCCTCCTCGCCGCGCAGCACGCGGGTGGCGATCAACAGCCCCCAGATGGCGCCGATGACGATGGTGAACATCCCGACCTTGTACGCGGTGTAGCCGGCCACCGTGTCGAGGTGGCGGAGCGGACCGAACAGCGCCGCCCACGCGGTGTTGCCCTGGAACGAGCGGGCGAAGGACTCCCGCGAGGCGGCCGTGGGGAACAGCCCCGCGTAGGCCGGGGCCGTGGCCGCGATGGTCCCTCCCAGGACCAGCCCCCACAACAGCCCCTGCCGGCCCGCTCGCCTGGCGGTGGTCACGGCGACCACCCACGCGGCGCGGCGCTCTCCGTAGACGTCCTTCGGCTCACGCCACCGCATCGTCGGATCCTCCCTCCGAGCCGTCGGCGCCGTAGTGCGCCAGGAACAGCTCCTCGAGCGACGGCTCCTTGCTCACCAGGTGACGGACCCCGGCCGACGCGAGCGCCCGCAGCAGCGGTTCCATCCCCCCGGTCACGTGGCAGCGCAGCCGGTTGCCCTCGACCTCCACCGCGCTCACGCCGGGCACGGTCGACAGGTCGGGGACCGTGCCGTCCATCTCGGCCTCGACCTCGAGCGCCGACAGGTGGCGCATCTGCGCGAGCGTCCCGACCTCGATGAGGTGGCCGGCGCGCAGGATGGCGACCCGGTCGCACAGGGCTTCGACCTCGGACAGGATGTGCGAGGACAGGAACACGGTCTGCCCGCGTTCGCGACACTCCTCGACGGACTCGCGGAACGCGCGCTCCATGAGGGGATCCAGGCCGGCCGTGGGCTCGTCGAGCAGCAGCAGGTCGGCCCGGCTCATGAGGCCCGCGATCAGGATCAGCTTCTGGCGGTTGCCTTTGGAGAGGGCGCGGACCTTCTTGGAGGGGTCGAAGCCGAACCGCTCGATCAGCAGGTCCCGGTACGCGGTGTCGACCCGACCCTGCACCCGACCCAGCAGGTGGAGGGTCTCGGTCCCGGTGAGCGAGGGCCACAGCGTGGCCTCGCCGGGCACGTACGCGACACGGCGATGGGCCTCGACCGGGTCGGCCTGGGCGTCCACGCCGAAGATCTCGGCGCGCCCGCGGGTGGCCCGGATCAGCCCGAGGAGGAGCCGGATGGTCGTGGTCTTGCCGGCGCCGTTCGGCCCGAGGTACCCGAGGACCTCGCCCGCGGGGACCTCGAGGTCCAGATCGAGGAGCGCCTCGGTCGAGCCGTAGGTCTTCGAGAGCTTCTCGGTCCGGATCGCCGTTGGCATCTGCCTCACCCCTTCGTCGTCTGCCGCTCCACCTCGGCGACCGCCTCGCGGGCGTGCCGGGCCCACTCGGAGGCCACGAACTCGCCGAGCGACTCGTACACGTCGAGCCCGGCCAGGCCGATCCGGGGCGACAGGATGTCCTCCCACGGATCGAGTCCCATCCGCCGGGCCACGTGCTCGTGCAGCACCAGCGTCCCGGCGCTCTGGGCCACGAGGACCGCCGCGGCGTCCCTGGTCCGTGCCGCCCCTTCGGGGTACCGGTCCGGCCAGGTCCGCGTCAGGAACCGCTCGGTCTGCGCGGCCATCTCGTCCAGCAAGGCCGCCGCCGCCGGGGAACGCTCCACCGCGGCCCGCGCGAAGTACCGCACCACCGGCCGGCCGGCCGCGTAGAGGGCGGACAGGAACCGCGGGTCGGTGAGGTCGCCCTCGTCCAGGGCCTGCACCTTGCGCTGGACCAGCTCGAGCACGGCATCGTCGCACGCCCGACGGAGCCGTTCCTTGGACCCGAAGTGGTGCTGCACCAGGCCGGGCGAGACCCCCGCGGCCGCGGCGATCCCGCGGATCGTGGCCCCCTCATAGCCGCGCCGGGCGAACTCCTCGAGCGCCGCATCGCGGATCCTGGCCCTGGCCGTCAGATCGGCCGCGGGACGGTCCCATGTGCCCGATGTTGAACGCATCTATCGGAAACGATACAAGCGTATCGGACGATCGGCAACACCCGATCCCTGGATCGATGGCATCCCTAAGGCCGATCCGGGCTCGGGCCTGGAGCCGGCACGTCGGAGTACCCTGCCCGCGTGCCCTCGCGGACGCTCTCGCCGGACATCCCGGTCGACCTGGTGGAGACCCTCCGGCCGATGTGGCGGGGCCGGTCGGACCCGACGATGCGGATCCGCGGGGCCGAGGTTCTCCGGGCCTCGCGCACACCGGACGGGCCCGTGACCGCGCGGTTCGCGGCCGGTGGGAGCGAGGTGCTGGTCGAGGCCTGGGGGCCCGGCGCGGCCTGGCTGCTCGAACACGCGCCGGGATGGTGCGGCGCGCTCGATGCGGACGGGTTCGACCCGCCCCCCGGGGTGGTCCGCGGGGCCTGGCGCCGGCACCGAGGGCTCCGCATCCCCCGGACGGGCCTGGTGGCCGAGGCCCTGGTCCCGGTCGTGCTCGAGCAGAAGGTCACCGGCGCGGAGGCCCGTCGCGCGTACGCGCGGATGTGTCGTGCGCTCGGCGAGCCCGCTCCCGGGCCGTTCGGGCTGACGCTCCCGCCCGACCCGGCCCGGTTGGCCGAGCTGCCCTACTTCGCGTTCCACCCGTTCGGCCTGGAGCGCCGGCGGGCCGAGGTCCTCCGCGCGCTGGGCGCGAGCGCGGACCGGCTGGACGCCACCGCCTCGCTCCCGCTCGCGGAGGCGGAGACCACGATCGGGGCGTTCCACGGGATCGGACCGTGGAGCGTGGCGGAGGTCGCCCGGATCGCGCTCGGGGACGCCGATGCCGTATCGGTGGGCGACGTCCACGTGCCGCACGTGGTGGCGTGGGCCCTGGCCGGCGAGCCCCGGGGAACCGACGAGCGGATGCTCGAGCTGCTCGAGCCGTACCGCCCGCACCGCGGCCGGGTCCAGCTGCTGCTCGAGGCCGCGGCGATCCGCCCGCCCGCGTTCGGGCCGCGGATGCAGACCCGGGCCATCGACCGGATCTGAGCGGGGCCATCGGACCGGGGTTCGCGCGGACGCACCCGTATGATGGCGGAGGACGGGCTCCCGTCCGGACC
>JBHGAT010000197.1:0-4144 GCA_041946645.1 Candidatus Velamenicoccus archaeovorus
CTCGTGACCGGGAGCCCGTGGACGGCTCGAGAACCGCCGGCGTGCGTCCTGGCCACCCGCGCCGTCCGGGGCTTGCACCCTTCCTGAGCCGGGCGCGCACTCGGGCGCCGGCGGTCCTCGAGTCGCGGGTCCGACCCTAGGACGGCGTCCCCGCGGGGGAGAACCGCCGAACGCCGTACGTGCGCTACCGGGGATGCGCTAGGGTCCCGCCGTGCAGGCAGCGGGCTTCCCCTTCGCCGGGGCGACCCTGACCGAGCTCGGTCTCATGCTCCGGCGGGGCGAGATCACGGCGCAGGCCCTGACCGAGGCGTACCTCGACCGGATCGAGGCGCTCGACCGCGACGGGCCGTCCCTCCGCGCGGTGATCGAGGTGAACCCCGACGCGCCCGAGGCCGCCGAGGCCGCCGACCGGGAGCGCCGGGACGGACGCTCCCGGGGGGCGCTGCACGGCATCCCCGTGCTCGTGAAGGACAACCTGGACACCGCGGGCCGGATGCGGACGACGGCCGGCTCGCTGGCCCTGGTCGACTCGCGCCCGCCCAGGGACGCCTCGGTGGTGCGGCGGCTGCGCGAGGCAGGGGCCGTGCTCCTGGGCAAGGCCAACCTCTCGGAGTGGGCCAACTTCCGGTCGACACGCTCGTCGAGCGGATGGAGCGCCGTGGGCGGTCAGTGCCGGAACCCGTACGTGCTCGATCGGAACCCGTCCGGCTCGAGCTCGGGCTCCGCCGTCGCGGTCTCGGCCGACCTCTGTCCGGTGGCGGTCGGCACGGAGACCGACGGCTCCATCGTCTCCCCCTCGTCGGTCTGCGGCATCGTGGGGATCAAGCCCACCGTCGGCCTGGTGGATGGCCGGGGGATCGTCCCCATCGCGCACACCCAGGACACGGCGGGTCCGATGGGTCGCACGGTGGCCGACGCCGCTGCGCTCCTCGCGGCGATCGCCCGGCCCGGCGCGGCGCCGTCCTGGGCCGTCGAGCCAGCCGAGCTCGATCCCGGCGCCCTCCGCGGAGCGAGGGTCGGGGTGGCCCGGAACCTGGCGGGGTTCCACCCCCGCGTCGACGCCGTGTTCGAGGACGCCCTCGGGGCGATCCGGAGCCTCGGCGCCGAGCTCGTGGACCCCGCGGACGTCCCGCACGCCGCCGAGCTCGAGGAGCCCGAGTACGAGGTCCTCCTGTACGAGTTCAAAGCGGACCTGGAGGCCTACCTCCGCACGCGCGTGGGCGAGGCCCCGAGGACGCTCGATGAGCTGATCGCGTTCGATCGCGCGCACGCCGACGAGGAGCTCCGGTACTTCGGGCAAGAGCACCTGGAGAAGGCGGCGGCGAAGGGGCCGCTGACCGATCCGGCGTACGTGGAGGCGCTGGCCGCCTGCCGGCGGCTGGCCCGCGACGAGGGGCTGGACGCCGTGCTGGCCGAGCATCGGCTGGACGCGCTGGTCGCCCCGACCGACGGTCCCGCCTGGCCGACCGACCTCGTGAACGGCGACCGTGAGGGCGGCGGTCACTCCACGCCGGCCGCGGTGGCCGGCTACCCCACGGTGACGGTGCCGATGGGGTTCGTGAGCGAGCTCCCCGTGGGGCTCTCGTTCATCGGACGCGCCTGGAGCGAGCCGGTGTTGATCGGCTACGCGTTCGCGTTCGAGCAGGCGACGCGGCACCGGCGGGCACCGCGGTACGTCCCCACGCTCCTCAAGTGAGGGGGGCGGCCCCCGGTCCGCCCCCCTCGACCCGAGCTACGCCTCGTCCGTGAGGTTGGTCCAGAGCGCCGCCTGGGCCATCAACGGCCACTCCCGCTCGGCGTCGATCCGCGAGAACGGGTTGGTGGCCAGTCCGACGTAGCGGCTCTCGACGGTCGTGTCGCCGTAGACGAGCATCGGGGACCCGGCCACGACCGGGTGGTGGCCGTGTAGGTGAACGAGGTCGGCGAGAGGACGGCGTCGACGGTGAACGTGCCGTCGTAGCCATCCACGGTCACGCCCGCGATCGTCACGCTGTCCCCGGGGCTCAGGCCGTGCGCGGTCCTGGTGGTGATGGTCACCGTGGTGCCGGACTCGACGGCGCCTCCGCTGCTCGCGATCGAGACCTCGTTGCAGTGACCGGTCGCCGGCGCGTCCCCGAACGAGCACCACTGGTTCACGGGACGGGTGATCCCGTACCCGGCGTCGGCCAGGGCCTCCTCGTTCGCGTCGAGGCGCCGCTGGTTCCAGCCGAGGAACAGGTCGTACTCGAAGCCGGGGTTGTGCGGCTTGGTCAGGCCGTCGACGAGCGTCGGGTTGACGTAGCCGTGCATCCCGATCCCGGCGGTGGGGAGCCACTGCTGGAGCAGCGCCACCTCGGCGCGCACCTCGGGCTGTGACTGGACCAAGAAGTCGCGGTTCATGTCGAGGCCCGCCGCGTTGGACCGCGTCCCGGCCACGCGCCCGTCCGGGTTGATCGTCGGGATCACGATGAGGATCGCGTGGTCGAGGATCCGGTCGACGTCCTCGTTGGCGCCGTAGGGCAGCGTCACCAGGTCCCGGAGCACCTGCATCATCGCGTCGGTGCCCTCGCGCTCGCCGCCGTGGATGTTGGCCTCGATCGCGATCGGCATCTTGACGTCCTGCCCGAACGAGTCGAGCAGCGCCTGGGCTCCGGCGGGATCGGTGAGCTCCATCTCGCGGAGCTGCTGCCACCGGTCGAAGTCCCGGACCTGCTCCGGCGTCTCCAGGTCGTTGACGACCACGGCGTAGATGTCGCGGCCGCCCGCCGAGCGCCCGATCACCGACACGTCCATGCGGTGCGGGACGCCGTTCGCCGCTGCCTCGGCCTGGAACCGCTCGAGGGTGCAGCCGATCGCCGCGTAGGGGATGTCGGCCAGCGGAGGCGTCTGCGGGACGTCCTCGTCCCCGACCGCCGCGCACCAGTCCTCGCCGTAGGTGGGCCCCAAGCCGTGCGTGATCGGCTGGCCGTTCCACGGAGCGCCGAGATCGGCGCTCGCGGGGACGGCGGCCGTGGTCAGGGATGCCGCGAGCGCCAGGACGACGACCAGCGAAGGCCACGCCGGTCGGTGGTGTCGTCGTGCCATGCGAACTCCTGCATCACGTGGGTGCGGACATGGAGACGGGCGGCCCGGGGCGGAGCGCGCGGAAGCGAGCCCCACCCGCAACCGACCAGCGAGACACGACACACCGTGCACCTCGAGGCGGGCGCGAGCTCCCCGGCGGTCGTGCCCTCGTGTCGATCCTCCGTGAGCGCGGAGGCTCACCGAGAGCCTGCGCCGGAAGGGCTCACAGGACCATCCGATGGACGGCGTCGGGCTTTCGGCCTACGAGACTTCTCGCCCTTCGGAGGGGCCGAAAGGCCCGATGGGCCGGTTCCGGAGCGGCGGATCGCCCGCGTACCGTTGGTGGCGTCACGACGTGGCGGGCTCGTCCCGGCGGGCCCGTTCAGGGAGGGGTGCCGTGCCCGGAACCGTCCAGGTCGCACCGCACCCGCCGGCCGCTCGCGCCGGCGGGTGGCTGCGCGTCGTCGCACGGCTGACCGGCTCCCGATGGAGCCGCCTCGGGTGGGGGCTGGCCTCCGCAGGGTTCGCGGTGCTCCTCGCGCTGAGCGTGGTCCTGTCCTCGGGCGCCGTCCGGAGCGCCGAGCGGGCGGCTCAGGACCGCGCCGCCCGGATCGTCCACACCACCCTCGACCCCGCGCTCACGGCCGATCAGCTCGCCGGTCCGATCGAGGCCGACCGGCACGATCAGCTCGTCCGGCTCGCCAGGGACCAGATCCTCTCCGACGGGCGGGTCGCACGGATCCGGATCTGGACCCTCGATCACGTCCTGGTCTTCTCCAGCCACCCCCGCGATCGGGAGGGCGCCGCGATCGGCGACGCCGCCCGGATCGACGAGGCGGCCGGCGGGCAGGTGGTGAGCGGCCGGGTCGAGCCCCGTCCGCCGCAGGACGGCCTGGCCGGCTCGCGTGAGCCGATGTTCGTGTCGTTCGTCCCCCTCCGCGTGGTCGATCGGGCCGGGGTGGCCGCCGTGGCCGAGGTCGACCAGCACGAAGGGGCCGTGACGGGAACGTCGCGCCTGCTCTGGCGGGGGATCCAGGTCCTGGTGGGACTCCTGTTGCTGGGCTCGCTCGGCCTCCTCATCTGGTCGCTCCGATCCGCGCCG
>JBHGAT010000198.1:0-4109 GCA_041946645.1 Candidatus Velamenicoccus archaeovorus
CTGGTGATCGTCGGGGCGGACCGGATCGCCGCCAACGGCGACGTCGCCAACAAGGTCGGCACCTACGGGCTGGCCGTGCTGGCCCGCCACCACGGGATCCCGTTCTACGTGGCCGCGCCGGTGTCCACGGTGGACCCGGCCACGGCGTCGGGGGCCGACATCGCGATCGAGGAGCGGGATCCGGCCGAGGTCGTGGCGCCGCTCGGGACGGCGGTCGCCCCCGAGGGGACGCCGGCGGCCAACCCGGCCTTCGACGTGACGCCGGCCGGCCTGGTGACGGCCATCGTGACCGAGCGCGGCGTGGTCCGTCCGCCGTACGGCGAGACCCTGGCCCGCACCGTGGCCATCCGGGGGGCGGCGTGACCCACCACGTCTCGGTCCGAGCGCGGTTCGAGCGCTTCCCGGCCACCCTCAAGGGTGCGTTCATCATCCGGGGCGAGGATCGGGACCCCCATCAGGTCGTGCTGCTCGAAGGCCGGGCGGTGTCGGTCGACGGGCGAGCGGTCCGGCGCATCCCGATGCAGTCCACCACACTCGACATCGTGCCCAAGCAGGACGTGTTCGTGCCGTTCGAGCTGAGCGTCTCGGACCTCGAGCCGGGGTGGTACGACCTGGTCTGCGACCTGCAGGTCGATGGGATCTTCGCCTCGCAGGCGGGCGGACGGCGGTTCACCGTGGCGTGGCCCCGGGCCTCGGTGCGGCGTGGGCAGGTCAAGGTGGGCAAGGAGCTGCGTCTCGGCGACGTCCGGGTGCGCGTGGAGCAGGTGGACTGCGGGGCCGACTCGATCAGGCTGCAGCTGTCCATCGAGCCGCCCGAGGAGCTCACGGTGCGCCTGAGCGCGGACGGGGACCCCCTCGACGTGCTCGAGACCGACCTGGACCTGGCCAGCGGCCGGGCCCGGGTGGTCGCCTACCCGGTGCTCAAGGTCCATCGCACGCTCCGGGTCGAGGTCAGGGGACGGGGCCGGGACGCCCACGGCACCGTCGACGTGCCGTTCCCCGTCTGAACGGCGGTCCCCGGCCCCGCTCTCGCCGGGCGTGTCGGTGCCGGCCGGTACCATCCGCCGATGCCCGCCGGGCTCCTGGACCTCCTGTACCCGCGCCGGTGCGTCGCCTGCGGCTCGGACGGCTGGCCGTTCTGCCGGCGGTGCCGGGCCGAGCTGCGGCCCTTCGGACCGCCGTGGTGCGCGCGGTGCGGGCTGCCGGCGGACCGGGACGTCGCCGGGTGCCCCGAGTGCCCGCCGCCCCCCGTCGACCTGGCCCGGGCGGCGTTCCTGTTCGCGGGGCCGGCCCGCTCGGCCGTCCACCGGCTGAAGTTCTCCGGGTGGCGGACCGTGGCCCAGGCCCTCGGATCGGCGGCGGCCGCGGCCTGGGACGCGCCGGTGGACGCCGTCACGTGGGTGCCCCTGTCCCGGCGGCGGCTGGCCGAGCGTGGGTTCGACCAGGCCCGGGCGCTGGCTCGGGTCGTCGCCCGTCGCCGGGGGGTGCAGCTCGAGGCCCTGCTCGAGCGGGTGGCCGACACGTCCCCGCAGGCCCGCCGCGGTGGCGCCGACCGCCGGACCGCGCTCGAGGGCGTGTTCCGGTCCCGGGGGGACCTCCCCGCGGCGCGCGTCCTGCTCGTGGACGACGTGCTGACGACCGGGGCCACCGCGGCGGCCTGCGCCGCCGCCCTCCGGAGGGCGGGGGTCGGCTGGGTCGGCGTGCTCACGGTGGCCCGGGCCTCGTCGCGGCCCGCCGCCCGCGGTTCGGGGCAGGCGGGCGGCGGTGGGTATACTCGCGCGGGGCTCGCGCGCGGGTCTGTGGTTGCCCGGGGGACGTTCCCCCGGTAGTCGATGCCAGCCGTAGGCGAAACGACCCACGTAAGGTGACCCTTGGTCGCCGAGCATGGTGCGGTTTAGATGTAAGTCCTGCCTCGGGCCGGCTCCGGCCGGCCCGGGAGAAGGTGCTAAGCCGTCCGATGGACGGGGAACCCCTCCGCAGGCGAGTGTGGGGCCAAAGACCAGGTCAGCCGGGCGTGAGTCCCATCTCCCTCCGCTCGCGTGAGGAGGCGAGGAGGAAGGGGGCGCGGATGGATCTGCTCCTGAAGGGCCGCGGGACCCGGATCACCGACCACATGCGGAGCTCGGCCGAGAAGAAGCTGTCCCGCCTGGAGCGGATGGAGCCCCGGGCCACGCGGATCGAGGTCGAGGTCATCGTCGAGAAGAACCCCCGGATGGGCGGCGTCAAGCGGGTCGAGGCCGCGCTGGGCACACCCCGCAAGACGTTCCGGGCCATCGCCCAGGGGAGCGACGTCGACTCGGCCTTCGACCAGCTCGCCGAGAAGCTCGAGCGGCAGCTCCGCGACCATCGAGAGAAGAAGCGAACCCGCGTGGTGGCGGGGGCCAAGCGGCTAAAATCGGCCCAGGTGGCCTCGGAGGGATCGCCCGGGGAGGGCCCCGAGGCCTAGTCGACCCCGAGCGCCCAGGAGGTCCTGTGGCGACCAAGAAGAAGGACCGGCCCGCCGAGCCCGAGCAGCTCCGCGTCCTGGTGGTGGACGATCACGCGCTGTTCCGGCGCGGCCTGCAGATGGTGCTTGAGCAGGAGCCCGACCTCCAGCTGGTCGGGGAGGCCTCCGACGGCAACGAGGCCGTCCAGAAGGCCCAGGAGCTGATGCCGGACGTGATCTTGATGGACGTGCGGATGCCCAAGCGCTCGGGGATCGAGGCCACGACCCAGATCAAGGACCTCCTGCCGCACGTGAAGATCCTGATGCTGACGATCAGCGACGAGGAGGCCGACCTGTACGAGGCCATCAAGGCCGGCGCCTCGGGCTACCTGCTGAAGGAGATCCCGATCGAGGAGGTCGCCGACGCGATCCGCTCGGTGTGGGCGGGGCAGTCCCGGATCTCGCCATCGATGGCCTCCAAGCTGCTCAACGAGTTCGCCTCGATGAGCAAGGGCACCCCCGACAAGCCGCAGGTGCCGGCCCCCCGGCTGACCGACCGGGAGATGGAGGTGCTCAACCTGGTGGCCAAGGGCATGAACAACCGGGACATCGCCAAGCAGCTGTACATCTCCGAGAACACGGTCAAGAACCACATCCGCAACATCCTCGAGAAGCTCCACCTGCACTCCCGCATGGAGGCCGTGGTCTACGCCGTGCGGGAGAAGATGATCGAGATCACCTGACGGTGGATCCCACGATCGCGGCGGCCCGGGACCTCTTCGAGGAGGCGTTCGAGCAGCTCCGCGATGCGGTCGCCGCGACACCGGCCGATGCGCTGAACCGGCGGCCGGCAGGTGAGGACACCAACGCGATCGCCGTCCTGGCCACGCACGCCATGGAGGCGGCGAGGATGTGGATCGCGTGTGCCCTGGGCGAGCCCCTCCCGCGGCGGGACCGGCCCGCCGAGTTCCGGACGCGGGCGGCGACCACGCAGGAGCTCCTGGAGCGCGTCGACGCGGTGGCCGAGGCGTGCCGGGCGCTCCTCGAGACCGCCTCCGCGTTCGACCCCGGGGCCGAGCGGGAGGAGCCGCCGACCAGCCCGGGAGCTCCGCCGACGGGGGAGCGGATCACGGCGGCGTGGGCCCTGATCCACGCCGTGGAGCACCTCCGCGAACACGCGGGGCAGGCGGCGCTCACCCGGCAGCTGGTCGTCGGGTCGTAGAATCGGCGGTTGAACCTCCGTCCCCCGGAAGGATCCCCCCGTGGTCATCGAGAAGCTCGGCGAACTGGGCGAAGGCCGCAAGCGCAAGCGGCTCGAGCAGATCGTGGGCATCGTCAACACGTTCGAGCCCGAGATCGAGGAGCTCTCCGACGAGGAGCTCCGGGCCAAGACGGCCGAGTTCCGGCAGCGCCTGGCCGACGGCGAGACCCTCGACGACATCCTGCCCGAGGCCTTCGCCTGCGTCCGCGAGGCCGCCCGTCGCACCATCGGGCAGCGCCACTTCGACGTCCAGGTGATGGGCGCGATCGTGCTGCACGAGGGGAAGATCGCCGAGATGAAGACCGGTGAGGGCAAGACCCTCGTCTCCACGATGCCCTCGTACCTCAACTCGTTGGCGGGCCAGGGCGTCCACGTGGTCACCGTGAACGACTACCTGGCCAAGCGCGACTCGGAGTGGATGGG
>JBHGAT010000199.1:0-4039 GCA_041946645.1 Candidatus Velamenicoccus archaeovorus
GCGAACGCGTCGCCCACGAACGCGTGCCCGTCGGCGTGCTCGCCGGGCAGCGCGACGAACAGCGCTCCGGCGCTCGCCCGCCGGCTGTCCACCACGACCGAGCGGACCACGCGGTCCTCCCCGACCACACGCCCGCCCGTGGCCCCGGCCACGTCGGAGAGCCGCCGCGGCCTCATCGCCCGCCGCCCAGCCGCCGGAGCTCCTCGGCCGCCACGAGCCGGTCGTCGAACGGGATCGTCCGGTCGGCCAGCTCCTGGGACGTCTCGTGCCCCTTGCCGGCGATCACCACGACGTCCCCGGCGCCGGCGCGCTCGAGCGCCGTGCGGATCGCCGCCCGACGATCCGGCTCGACCTCGTAGGCCCCGCCGCCCCGCCTGGCCCCCTCCTCGATGTCGCGGATGATGGCGAGGGGGTCCTCGCTGCGCGGGTTGTCGCTGGTGACGATGGCGAGGTCCGCGAGCGACGTGGCGACCTCCCCCATCAGCGGCCGCTTGCCGCGGTCGCGGTCGCCGCCGCAGCCGAACACCACGATCAGCCGACCTCGGGCCAGGGGACGGGCCGTCCGCAGGACGTTCTCGACGCCGTCCGGCGTGTGCGCGTAGTCCACCATCACGAGGAAGTCCTGACCCGCCTCGACCGCCTCGACCCTGCCGGGGACGCCCCGCACGCGTTCGATCCCCCGGGCCGCCTCCTCGTCGGCGAGCCCCAGCGAGCGCGCCGACGCGAACGCCGCCAGGCAGTTCTCGACGTTGAACAGCCCCCGCAGCGACGAGCGGACGAGCCGGCCGTCCACGCGGAACGCGATGCCCTCGGAGGTCGTCTGGACGTCGGTGGCCATGACGTCCGCCCCCCGGTCGATCCCGTACGTGAGCGTCGGCAGCCCCGAGCCCAGCAGCCGGCGCCCCTCCGCGCTGTCGTGGTTCACCACGGCCCGGTCCGAGAGCGCCGGGGTGAACAGCCTGGCCTTGGCGAGGAAGTACTCCTCCATGGAGGCGTGGTAGTCGAGGTGGTCCTGCGTCAGGTTGGTGAACACCGCCACCGCGAACCGCGTGCCGTCGACCCGGTGCTGGTGCAGCCCGTGCGACGAGACCTCCATCGCCACCGCCCCCACGTCCCGGTCGTTCATCCGCCACAGCAGCCGGTGGAGGTCGGGCGCCTCGGGCGTCGTCCGCGGGAACGGCACCGGCTCACCGGCGATCCGGACGCCCGTCGTCCCCACGACCCCGGGCACGAGCCCCGCCGTGCGGAACACCGACTCCAACAGGTACGTGGTGGTGGTCTTGCCGTTGGTGCCGGTGACGCCGACCAGCGTCATGGTCCGGGCGGGGTGGCCGAAGAACGCCGCCGACATCGGGCCCATGGCCTCCCGCACCGAGCCCACCAGCACCTGCGCCACGGGGATCTCGAGCGGCCGCTCCACGACCACCGCCGCGGCCCCCCGGTCCACGGCCTCGGGGGCGAAGTCGTGTCCGTCCACCCGGGCGCCGGGGATGCAGAAGAACAGGGTGCCGGGGACGGCGTCCTGCGACCGGTAGACGAGCTCGGTGATCGTGGTCGTGGGATCGCCCCGCAGCTCCGCGTTCGGGAGCGGGGCGAGGAGCGCCGAGAGCGGTCGTGCCGGGGGGGCGTTCGGGGCCAAGTCGCCTGAGCTTATCGTTCCGGCCCCCCCGAGCGTGGCGGTGACCCTCATGGCACCGGGAGGGCGTGCGGCGGGAGCGGCAGCGGACGGCCGGGCGCGATCCCCAGCCGCTCGATGGCGTACCGGGCGACCTGCTGGAACAGGGGGGCGGCCGCGATGCTCCCGTACACGGTCGAGGGCCGGTCGATGATCGCCGCGATCACGACCTGGGGGTCCGACGCGGGCAGGAACCCCATGAACGAGGCGATCCACCGGTCGGTGTAGTAGCCGCCGGCAGGGTTCGGGATCCGGGCGGTTCCGGTCTTGCCGGCGACCTGGTAGCCGGGGACCTGCGCGCCGGTCCCGGTGCCGGCATCCACGGTATACGCGAGCATCTGCGCCACGGTCCTCGCGGTGGCGGCGGAGACCACCCGCCGCGTGGGCGAGGCCGGCGCCTGGTGGAACCGACCGTCCGCATCGACCGACCCCCTGACCAGGCGAGGGCGCACCCACCGCCCGTCGTTCGCGATCGTGGCGTACGCCGCGGCCATCTGGAGCGGCGTCACCGCGATGCCCTGGCCGTACGCCATCGTCGCCAGGCTCGTGTCGGTCCAGTCGGCGAGCGGGAGGACCGTCCCGCTCGCCTCGCCGGGGAACCCCACGCCCGTCGGACGGCCCAACCCGAACCGGGCCAGGTACGCGGCGAACCGCGACTCGCCCAGCCGGCGGGCCACCTCCACCGCGCCGATGTTGCTCGACTCCGCCACGATGTCGGCGACGGTCATCGTCTGGACCGGGTGGGGATGGGAGTCATGGATCGTGTAGTCGCCGACCCGCATCGTCCACGGCACGCGGAAGCGCTGCTGGGTCGTGATCGCGCCTTCCTGCAGGGCGGCCGACACGGTGACCACCTTGTTGACCGAGCCGGGCTCGTACGCGTCGGTCACGGCTCGGGCTCGCCACGTGGCTTCCGGCGAGCCGGCCGGGTCGTTGGGGTCGAACCACGGGTAGGTGGCCATCGCGTAGACGTCGCCGGTGCGCGGATCCATCACCACGACCGTTCCCCCGGCGGCGTGGTTCGCCTCCACCGACGCGCGGAGCGCCTCCTGCACCTGGTACTGGAAGTCGCGGTCGATCGTGAGGACCAGGTCCGATCCGGGCACCGGAGCCCGCTCCACGTCGATGCCCCCGGTGATGGGCTGGCCGTTCGGGTCGATCTCCTGGGTCCGCTCCCCCGGCGTCCCGGCCAGCTCGTCCTGGTATCGGAGCTCGAGCCCGGCGATCCCCGCGCCGTCGATGTCCACGAACCCCAGGAGCTGGGCGGCGAGCGCGCCCGCGGGGTACGAGCGCGAGGTCGTGGGGAGGAACCCGATCCCGGGCAGGCGGAGGGCCTCCAGGCGCTCGGCGGTCGACAGGTCCACCTGCCGCGCGACCCACGAGAACGTGGTCCCGGAGGTCAGCCGGCCGGCCACGTCGGACATGCTCATCCCCAGGATCGGAGCGATCCGGGCGGCCTCCGCCCACGGGTCGTCGACGTACCGGGGATCGGCGTAGACGTCCCTGGCCGGGGTCGAGATCGCCAGGGGCTCGCCCGACCGGTCCAGGATCTGGCCCCGGCCGGCGGGGAGCGTCACCGAGCGCAGCCGCTGGTCCAGCGCGCGCGTCTGATAGGCGTCGGCCTGGTTCACCTGCAGGACGGTGAGCCGCACCACGATGGCCCCCAGCGCGAGCACCAACCCCAGGAAGAGCGCCAGCAGCCGGCGCACCGGCGGGCGCTTCACGCGCCGCCTCCGATCGTCGGTGCGAGCGGGTCCTGCCCGCCCGCGAACGGGTCCGCATCCCCGGCCGGACCGACCGCCGGTCCGGCGCTCGGCACGTGGAGGGCTCGGATGTCGTCGGGGAGACGCATGCCGTGGCGTCGGGCCCAGGCGGCGATCCGGCCGGGGGCGGACAGCTTGGCGTGCTCGATGGTGAGCTCGACGTTCCGCTGGGACAGGTCCTGGATCCGTTGCTGCAGGTCGTCCACGCGGAACGAGCTCTGCGCGAGCAGCGCGTTCAGGGTGACCAGACCGAAGACCGGGGTCCCCAGCACGATCCCGCAGAGCACGAGGAACCCCACCGTCCCCCGACGGACCCGTCGACGGGTGACGGGGCGGTGGCGCTCCACCGGTGCGACAGGTGCGGTCGGACCGGCCGCAGGCCCCGTGGGGGCCGAGATCGGCCTCATCGGGGGCCGTTGGCTCGGAGCCGGGACCGCCGGGGGCCGGACGCTCGGTGCCCCGGACGTCCGGGCGCGCGGGCTCGGCGCGGCGAGGGATCCGCCGGGCGGACCGGCCTCCTCCGACTCGGGGGCCCGGAGCCGTGGGGCCGGCAGGCTCACGCGGCGGCCCCCATCCGCTCCGCGGCGCGCAGGCGGGCGCT
>JBHGAT010000002.1:0-21992 GCA_041946645.1 Candidatus Velamenicoccus archaeovorus
CCGGTGTTCATGGCCTGGAGCATGTCCAGGGCCTCCCCGCCACGGACCTCGCCGACCACGATGCGGTCGGGCCGCATGCGCAGCGAGTTCCGCACCAGGTCGCGGATCGCGACCTGGCCCTTGCCCTCGATGTTCGGCGGGCGGGACTCCAGGCGCACCACGTGGGGCTGCTGCAACCGGAGCTCGGCCGCGTCCTCGATCGTGATGATGCGCTCGTCGTCCGGGATGAACGACGAGAGCACGTTCAGGGTCGTGGTCTTGCCGGCGCCCGTCCCTCCGGACACCAGGATGTTCACGCGGCCCCGGACGCACGCCTCCAGCAGCTGCGACACCGACGAGGTCAGCGTGCCGAACTCGATCAGGTCCTCGGCCTGATACGGGTCCGCGGCGAACTTCCGGATGGTGAGGCACGGGCCGTCGATCGCGAGCGGCGGGATCACCGCGTTCACGCGGGATCCGTCGGGCAGCCGGGCGTCCACGTAGGGCGAGGACTCGTCCACGCGACGGCCCACCTTGGCCACGATCTTGTCGATGGTCCGGCGGAGCTGGCCCTCGTCGTGGAACTTCACGCCGGTCCAGTAGAGCTTGCCGGCGCGCTCCACGTAGATCGTGTCCCAGTTGTTGACCATGATCTCGGTGACCTCGGTGTCCTTCACGAACGGCTCGAGCGGTCCGAGGCCGAGCACGCTGTCGCCGATCTGCCGGACGATCAGCAGCTTCTCCTGCGGCGAGAGGGCCGCTTCCTCCTGATCGAGCAGCTCGCGCAGGCGCTGGTGGACCAGGCCCTCCAGCTCCGTGTCCGACATCGAGGAGTCGTACAGCCGGGGCCCCAGCGACTCCACCAGTCGCTCCTGGACGCGCACGCGGACCTCGGCGATCCGGTCCTTCTGCTGCGACTTCGCGAGCCGTTCTGCGAGCGACATGGGGCTTCCTCCTGCGTTCCTCTCAGTGGCGGCCGAACAGGCCCTTCTTCTTCCTGCTGTCGGCGGTCTCGGTCGGCTCGCTCATCCGGCTCGCCGTCCCGTCCATGAACTTCCTGGCCAGGCTGCGGATGCTCGTGGAGACCTCGGCGCCCGGCTCCTCGAGCACGACCGGGCGGCCCTTGTTCAGCGACATCGGCACCAGCCGGCTCGAGGGGATCAGCGTGTCGACCTGGATCTTCATGACCCGCTCGACGTCGTTCGCCTCCAGGCCCACCTTGCTGTCCGCGCGGTTCAGGACCACGCGGAACCGCTCCCGCGGCACACCGATCGCCAGCAGCGTGTCGAGCGCCTTGGACAGGTGCTTCACGCCGACGACGTCGAGCGCCGTGATCAGGCAGATCGCGTCGGCCAGGTCGAAGCACACGAGCGCGGCGTCCGAGTACTCGACCGAGGCGTCCACCACGACGTAGCCGAACTCGTTGCGGAGCGCGCGGAGGAACTTGCCGACGGCCTCGCCGGGGGGCGGTTCGGCGGTCGGGTTGGCCGGCGCACCGTAGCCCCACAGGTGCTCGTGGAACTTCGTGCCGGTGTGGAGGATCTCCTCCCGGCCGGCACCGCCCAGCGCCATGAGGGTCTCCATCGTGACGTTGGGCTCCGTGCCGAAGTAGGCGTAGACGTCGCCCATGTCGATGTCGAGGTCCACGACGGCGGTGTCCTTGCCGGACATGTCGGCCAGCGCCGCGGCCAGGTTGGTCGTGAGGAACGTCTTGCCGCTCCCGCCCTTGGACGAGAAGACGGCGATCACCTTCCCCCGGTGCGCGGGGTTGCGGGTCTGGTGGCCGGCCGACCTGACGTTCGCCGACCACATGATGGCCCGCTCGACGGCCTCGCGCAGCTCCTCGACGCCCTGACGCATGTCCACGACGTCGCGGATCCCGGCCCGCATGGCCGCCGGGAGGAGGCCGTTGCCGGCCTGCTCCCGGACCAGGACCACCGCGGTGGTGGGGGCCGAGCGCCCGATGAACTCGGCCAGGCCCAGCGCGTCGGCCTCCTTGATCTCCGGCGACAGGACGAGCACGTCCACCGCGGCCCGCGGGTCGATCAGGAGCTCCTCGGCCGCGGTGCAGCTCTGGACCCAGCCCACGTCCTCGGTCTCGACCTCCAGCGCCCTCGCCAGGATCTGGCGGAACGACTGCGGCGTCCCGACGGCGATGACGGTCTGGTCGCTCACGGCTTCTTCTTCGCCAGCTGCAGGAAGTCGACGGGCGGAGCGGCGACGCCTTCCTCACCCGGCACGAGCAGGGCCAGCCACGGGGTGCCGTTCTGCTGAGCGAACACGACCTTCTCGGCGTCGGTCGGCGTGAGCTCCAGGGTCACCAGGGCGCCCTGGTCGCTGGCCTGCTGCCCGGGGGTCACGCCGGGGCGGATCACGTCCAGCACCCGGACGTCCGGAACGATCGGCATCACGAGGCCCGAGATGTTCGACTGCGGGCCGGTGACGGCCGTGGTCCCCGGCTTCAGCGACTTGGTCGTGGCACCCTGGAACGCCGCGTAGATCGTCACGTGGGCGCCGCGCTGCAGGGCCGGCCCCACGATCTGCTGGGCGGCGAGCTGGACGGTCACGGCCTGGTAGCCCTTCTGGAGACCCAGGGCGCCGCCGGGCAGGTTGCCGCTCGACAGGCGGGCCGTGGGGATCTGCTCGCCCTGCAGGACCGCCGCCGAGGTGGTCTGGCCGCGGAGCTGCGAGAGCTGGGTGACGGCCCCGGCCACCAGGTCGTCGGCCGGGACCTCGGACTCCTGGAACACCCCCTGCTCGATCAGCGCGTCGAGGTCGGTGCCGGCGGGGATGTCCTGCTTGGAGACGATCACCGTGGTCAGGGCGCCGCCGGTCGAGGCCTCCTGCTTCACCCCGTTCACGTACAGGTACACGGCCCCGGTCGCCCCCGCCGCGAGCAGGAACGCCAGGACGAGGATCATGCCGCGCGACTTCATCTGGTCCCCCCTTGGGCTACGTCTTGAGACTGATTCGGCCGGTCGTGCGCCCTACTTGAGCTTCGTGCCCCCCGTGTCGATCGATCCGCTCACCTGACGAGCGTCACCGCCATCCCCGGCCCGCTCCCCGTGCTGTCGGGGTCGGTGACCCCGATGAGCACGGGCCCCGCCCACGCGAGCTGCAGGCAGAACGCGTTCGGGTCGGGCTCGTGACCCGGGCACGCCCCGCCGCCCCGGTACGAGAACTCGACCTCGACCGTGGCGCCGGCCTTCTTCCAGGTCAGCTCGTGCGTGGCGGCGTCGTAGTGGTAGTCGCTCGGGTCCTTGTAGGCCTGACCCCCGGGTCCCGGCGGCGACACCTTGACGCCGGTGATGTCCGACCGGACCACGTGGGAGCAGTCGGAGCCTGCCAGGCCGGTGAGGGAGACGCTCGACAGGTCGATCGTCTGGTTCGGTCCGGGGAACGTGTAGTTGGCGTCACAGGCGTACGTGCCGCCGAGGGCGGCCTCCGGGTCCTTCCCCACGTCGTACACCGCCACGACCTTCATCGGGGCGAACGCCACCACGGCGTACTTCTGCTGCGACGTGGGGGGCCCGAAGATCATCCGGCTCGGGTCGTTGACGGGGAACAGGTAGATCTGGTCGTTCCCGGCGACCGACTGGAGCGCGTTCATCCAGTCGGAGGTCTTGCCCCCGTCCGTGGTGCAGACGTAGGTCGGGATCGTCCGCAGGAGCGCGCTCAGCCCAGGCTCCTGGAGGATCCACCCGGCCAGGTCGTTGGCGCCGCCGGAGTTGTCGCAGGACGCCCCGGGATCGACCCCCCAGGTGTTGAGGTTCATCAGGCCCCAGCCGCTGCTCGTGAGGTCGCCGTTGTTGAACCAGTAGCCCTCCGGGCACGTGCCCGGGTCCTTGTAGTTGCTGGGGTTGTCGGGGTCGTCCGGCGCACCGCCCTCGTACACGCACTCGTTGGTGATCAGCGGGTCGAGCTCGACGGGCATCGGCGTGCCGCCCGTGGTCGGTCCCCAGTGCGCGGTAGCCGTGGAGGTGACGTTGGAGTTGTCGCCGAACCCCAGCACGGCCGCGAAGAACAGGTCCTGTTGGGTCTGGTAGGCGACGGTGACGTTCTGCTTGACGCAATCGGTCTGGTAGTCGGTCCGGGCGGCGCCGGAGACGTTGTCGACGGCGAACGCGTCGGCCTGTGCCTGAGCGGGCGCATCGTTGGTTCCGCACTGTGCTTCGTTGCCCCACGTGTAGGACTGGGCGGCCGCCAGCGCGGCGGCGTCGGACGCGTTGACCATGGCCCGGCGCTTCACCATGAGCCCGCCCACGTCCACCGTGAGCACCACCATGCCGAACAGCGCGATCAGCGAGATGACGACGATCGGGATCACCGCTCCGCGCTCGTCGCGCACCGAGGTCAGCCTCACTCGCATCGGAACACCGCCTCGATCGGGACGCTGAGGTTGTAGTCGGGCAGGAAGGGGATCTGGATGGCCATGGGCTGCGTCCAGCTCACCTTCACCTCACCGCCGGCCGCGGTGCATCCGGTCGACGGCGCGACGGCGAAGCTCGCGTCGTCGACGTTGGCCGGGTACCCGACGGCCGCGTCCCGGACGCGCTCCCTGATCAGGTCGAGCGTGCAGCCTCCGCTCCCGCCATCGGGCTGGCAGCGGACGGCCGCGTAGCGGGCCCCCTCGCGAGCAGCCCCTACGTAGACGTTCTTCTGGCTCCACACCAGGCCGAACTCGACGATGCCGAAGATCAACATGAACAGGAGCGGCGCGATGATCGCGAACTCGACCGCGGCCGCTCCTCGCTGGCTCTTGATCCGTTCTCGCATCCCGATGGTCATCTCCCGAACCCCGTTCCGGTCGCTCCGACGGAGCCCCGCCCCACGACCGCGAACGCCGGAAGTCCCCTCGGGGACCTCCGGCTGGTCCTGGAGCTCGCCGGCCCCTCACTCCCGCCCCCCCGGGACTGAGCGGCCGGCGAGGCCGCTCTGCAACCTTGCGTTGCTGTGATGTCTGGGATCAGCTCGCGCCGCCGACAGCGCTCGCGACCGTGCTGAACTTACTCTGCGAGTTGGTGCCGAGGACCGTCACCACGCCGATGATGACTGCCGCGATCAGGGCAACCATCAGCGCGTACTCCACCGCCGTGGCGCCGCGCTCCTCGTGAGCCCGGGTCCGCAGGTCGTTGAACCAGACCGTCACGGCCGTGATGGTCGAGAGAAGCATCCGTTCACCCCCTTCCCTCGTCTGCTCCGGTTGTTGTCTCCATCCGCGTCACCGGATGCAGGACCACTATCGGTTCTTGCGATCCGGTTGTGGATTCCGTCTTTCACCCATTTCGGATACGTCGTTCTGCGTACGGATCCTGGGCCGTTCACGACGCCGAGGCGAACTGACCGTTGAAGTCGCTGAAGCCCTGGCTCGTCCGCTGACCGAGGAGCGTCACGGCTCCGACGATCACCGCGGCAATCAGAGCGAGCATGAGCGCATACTCGACCGCCGTAGCGCCGTCGTCCCCTCCGAGCCGCTCACGGATCTCATGCCACAAGACCACGGTGGCGGTGTACGTCCGCAACAGCACCTTCCGTCACCTCCTTCACGCTGACATCGGCGCCGGGGGCCCGTCCTTGAGATGTGACCAGGCGCCACGTTCCACGGTAGGAGGGCGACCCGACGCGTCGGAATCCCGTGCTTCCCGATGGTGGATGCGTAGAACTACGTATGGCCATGAAGGGATCGATTAGGGGGCCGATACCTCACGTGATGTCGACGACCGACGTTGGGACCTCCCGGCCGGAGGGGCTAGCCCCATCCGGGACGCTGTCGTTCTCGATGTCGAGCCTATGGGCGATCGTGGCGGTGTCATTGCCCGCCGTGGCCACACTTGCCGCTCGGCTCGGCACGATCGATCTCGCGTACCTGGTCCGGGTCGGGCGGTTCAGCCTCGAGTCCCACAGGCTGATGCGTGTGGACGCGTTCACGTTCACCGTTGCTGGGCAGCCGTGGTTGGATCAGCAGTGGTTCGCCGCGATCCTCTTCGGGGCGATCCACCGCGTCGCCGGGTGGGACGGATTGGTTGTGCTGCGCTCCGCGCTGATCGGGGTGACCTTCCTGCTGGTGTATCGATCGTGCCGTTCGGCGGGCGCCGGGTCGCGGGCGGCCGCACTGCTGACCCTCGGATCGTTCGGCGCCTGCCTGCTGGGGCTCGGTCTGCGTCCCCAGCTGTTCGGTTTCGCCTTCTTCGCTTCCACGGCGTGGATCCTGGCTGAGAGGGAGCGACATCCCGGTCGCGTGTGGATCCTGCCTCCCCTGATGGTTCTCTGGGTGAACGTTCACGGCAGCTTCTTCCTCCTTCCACTGCTGCTGGGCCTTACGTGGCTGGCGGACCACCGCGAGAGGCGATCGGGGGCCGATCGTCTGCTCAAGGTGGCTCTCGTTTGTCTCCCCCTGACGGTCCTGAACCCGTTCGGCCCGCGGGTGTGGGCCTACGTCGTGTCGATCTCCACGAATCCGGCCGTGACCAAGGCGGTCACCGAGTGGGCACCTCCGACAATCAAGGACCCCGCGGGTGGGGCCTTCTTCCTCTCCGCCGGAGCCCTCGTGGCGTTCTTCGCACGGCGAGGTCGCCCTGTAGCCTGGCCGACCCTACTCACGCTCGGAACGTTCTTCGCCATTGGGCTCGTGGCGGGACGCGGCATCTTCTGGTGGGATCTGCTCGTCCCGAGCATCGTCGCCGGCTCGCTCCGGGATGCACATCCTCGGACCGAGACGCGAGTCCCAGTCTGGATGACGGGGACGATCCTGGCGACGTTGGTCGTGGTCGGGGTAACGTTCCTCCCCTGGCTCCGCATGGACGCAGATGCGAGCATGCGTCCATCGCTGCTCTCCGCGGCGCCACCTGCGATCACGCGACAAGTCCAACACCTGCCCGATGGGCAACGGCTGTTCACCGCCCAGATCTGGGGATCCTGGTTCGAGTACGCCGTGCCGGCGGATCGGGTCTTCGTCGACTCGCGGATCGAGCTCTTCCCTCCATCCGTGTGGCGGAACTACTTCCAGATCTCGACGGGGATGGAAGGTTGGCAGCAGCTCCTCGATCGATGGGACGTGGATGTCGTTGTGGCCAGCCGCACCCAGCAGCTCGACCTAATCCCTCGGATCCGTACGGATCCCGGCTGGCGGCTCCTGTACTCAGACGATGACGGCGCCGTCTTCGTGCGCGCAGACACGGTGGGCTGATCCGCCGCGAAGACCCCCTCTCCCGAGGGATCGGGGCCCGATCGGTCGGCCCACGCCTCCGCTCGACCCTCCGCCCGCTCCGTTTCGTAGGTACACCAGGAGCATCACGACGAGGATGGTCGCTCGGAGGAGGGACGCGAACTCAAGCGCACCGAGTGGAAGCCCGGGGAGGCCATCCAGCCGCGCCTGCCACGAGAAGTGGGTCACGAATACCGCCACGTCGGCGAGCTCGAACGCGACGAAGAGGCGAAGGTTCGGGAGCGCCAGGGCGAACCAAGGCAGGAGCCACAGGCTGTACTGGGGCGAGAAGACTTTGTTCGTGAGCAGGAAGGCGATTACGAGGACGGGTGCGAACCCCCAAGGCTCGAAGCGTGTCGGGAACGGTGAGTCGACCGCGTTCCGCCATCGCCGGAGCGTGACAAGGGAGACCGCCAGGAACGCTCCGATCGAGAGCAGGTTGACGGGCCCCACCGAAGGGCACGTTGGGTTCCCGGTCACCAGGTGGCAGCCGGTCGCAAGCAGGCTCCCCCAGTCGGTCGGTCTGGCGGAGTTGA
This sequence comes from Candidatus Velamenicoccus archaeovorus, assembly GCA_041946645.1. Classification (GTDB taxonomy): domain Bacteria; phylum Actinomycetota; class UBA4738; order UBA4738; family HRBIN12; genus DASQQQ01. The sequence goes on from JBHGAT010000002.1 coordinate 7,720, forward strand.
ACCGGAAGAAGTACGACCATCGCTCGAACGAGAGGAACGCGAAGGGGAGGTTGACGGCAGTCCACGCCCCGGTCGCCGTCGCCATCAAGCGGATCGCCCCACGCCGATCGCCCTCGTGGGATCGCTGCCACGCGAAGGGTAGGACGAGGAGCGCCGGGTAGAGCTTCGCTGCCGTTCCCAGGCCGAGCAGGACACCCGAGAGACCGTCTCGGCGGTGCAGGAACGCCGTCGTGCCTCCGACGGCCAGCGCCACCGCCAACAGATCCCAGTTGACGAAGCTGTAGAGGATGAGCGTGGGAGCACCAGCGAAGAGCAGCGCCCCTGATCCGCGGAGGTGGTACAGGAGCCACGAAGCGACGACCGCGCACACCCCGAGCAGCAGGAAGCTGACGCGCGAGTATCCGGCCTTGGACCGGCCGATCCAGGCGGCGACTGCCATGAACATCCCGGTACCGACCGGGTACTCGTTCGAGCTCTCGAGGTACGGGATCCGCCCGTGCCCAATCCCCCGGAGGTCGTACGCGGGCAGGATGTCCGAGTAGCAGAAGCGCGTGTACTGGACTCCGCTCGACCAGTCTGCTGTCGTGCACGGGGCACGCAACAGCAATCCCGCCAAGACGCTGACCAACGCGCTGATCAATGTGCACGCGACACTAGCTCGGGAGATCCGGATCCCGCCGCTCCGAGCGGCCCATCGCCTGGCGCCACCCTGGCCGCTCGCCGAGGGTCCGGCCCGCTCACTCGGCGGCACCGACGCTCACCAGACCGGACCGTGCCGCCTCGACGACGGCGCCGACTCGGCTGTTCACACCCAGCTTGCCGTAGATCCTTGTCAGATGGGTGGTAACCGTGCGCTCCCGAACGCCCAGCCGGCGGGCGATCTCCCTCGCCGTCAGGCCTTCGGCCGCGACGGACAGCACCTGCTGCTCGCGCTTGGTCAGGCGGGTCCCCAGCTCGCGCCGTCGGTCGATGCCGTTAGCAATCGTCCCCACCCATTCCGCAGGGGCCCCCGTCAGCACGACCTCGCCACGAGCCGCAGCGCGGATCGACTGGAGGAACTCGACGGGATCGGCGTCCTTGTCCACGTACCCGTCGGCGCCAACGAAGAGCGTCCGTGAGATCGTGGTGGCGTCGGCATTTGCCCCGCACGCGATTATCGTGGCGGTCGGGAACCGCTCCCGGAGCGTCCTGATGAGCCAGAACGAGTCGTGGTCGCCTCCGAACCCGAGGCCGATCAGCACCACGACTCGACTCCGACGGATCCGGCGCATCGCTTCCAGACACTGGTCCGGATCACCCAGTTCCGCGAGCACTTGCATGTCGGGGCGGTCCGCGATCAGCAGGCCCATTCCTGCTCGTACCACGGCCAACGGGTCGGCCACCACGACCCCCAGCTTGCCCTTCGCCCGGGCAGCATCGTCTCTGAACATCTCGGTCGAGCTGACCATCCCCTGATGTATCGGCTGCCGGGTACGTAGACTTGCGTACCGCTTCTCATCCGACGTGTTCGCCGATCCCCTCCCCCCGCAGACGGGCTGCCGAGCCCGATTGGAGGCTCTCGAACCCCGGCGGAACCGCGAAGTTGGTCGAGAGTGGAAGGGGTTCCTCGCCGACCTGTTGGATGCGATCGGGATCGCCCTGCCCGAGGAAGCGAGAGGCCTCCCTCAGGTAGGGCACACGTCCCGGATCCAGCCCCATGAGCTGAACCGCGGTGACGTCCGTCGACACGGGGTCCGAGCCGAACACTAGGACCCCGGCGTCCACCGGCGACCCCTGGATCGGTCCGTTCCCCTGCATCCCGACGATGCCGTCCACGATGGCCAGGGACGGACGGACGGCGCCGGCCACATCGAGGATCGACGGGCCGATCCCCGCCCAGTGCAGCACGTTCTTGGGCCACCCGTAGACCCGTCCCGGCAGGCACCCGAAGCAGTTCTTGAGGGACAGCGTGACCCCGACCCAGTGGTGGGTCTTCATCTTGGGCATCGACACCACGACCTCCGCGTCGACCACGGGTTGCGGCAGCCAGAGCTGCTCGAGATCCGTGTACCGGCTGCGGAGCCTGCGGCGGACCAGCGGGGCCGCGTTCAGATCGACGAACTGGGCCTCCACCGACGCCAGGGCCTCGTGGAGACCCGACGCCTCGACCACCGTCTGCGTGTCCCGGCGATGGCCCGGGCCCTCAGCGACGACCACGGACCTCGCGCCCAGCCGGCGCATCGCGAGCACGGTCGCCGCGATCAACCGTGGGTCGGTGTTCACCACGGTCCGTCGCTGGTACTCGACCAGGTTCGGCTTGAGCAGCACGGACCGTCCGGTCACCTTCACCTCGATCGACCGGAGGCCGTCCAGGACGATGCCCTCGAGATCCGCCTCGTACGAGGCGACCCGCACCGCCGCCACGCGGGCATCGCCGGGCGGGGGGAAGGCGCTCGGGTCCCATGGGCGCTCGGTCCGGTCTCTCCAGAGCTTCACGCCGAGCATCCCGGCCGCGGTCACGCCGAGACCGACGTTCGCCGCTCGGACCAGGAACGCCCGCCGGCTGATCGGGCCCGTGACCGCCGCGCGATCCGGCCGGGACGGCGCCAGGTGGTCGCTCATGCGTTCCCCCATCGGAGCCCCTCCACCCCGGGGCCGGTCGCGAGCGCCGCCCACGCGAGGGCCACCGTGTCGCCGAGCAGGCCCGTCCGTTCGAACGTCGCCGCCAGCGCGTGCGACACGGCGTCGGCCTCCGCGTCGTCGAGCAGCCGGAACGCCGCCAAGGTCGTACCGAGCGTGAGGCCGCCGCGCTCGACCCTCCACAGGCGTCGGAGGACCACGCGCCCCCGGGCGGAGAGCTCCGGCGGGTCATCCTGCAGGGCGACGAGCGCGATCGCCGTGGTCTGCGCGAACGGTGGGAGCTCCTCGCCTAGGACGATCCGGTTGCCGTAGTTCCATCCCCCGCCCACGCATTCGCGATCCTCGAGCACCGCCACGGCCTCTGCGATCGCCTCCGACGCTGCAGGGCGCAGCCGGCGGAGTGCGAGGAGGGTCCGCGCCGTCGGCTCGACCCACGCGGACGTGTCGGGCGTCCACCCCCACCCGGTGAGCGCCGGGTCGAGCGGGACGGCCGCGCTCGAAGGGACGCGCCGGGCATGAGCCCGGACGACGTGATCGAGGGCCCGCTCCCGGGCGGCGCCTGGACCGAGCGCCAGCGCGGCCAGCGCGGTCGGCGAGTCGTTCACGACCGAGCCGAGGGCGAGCTCGAGCCCGCCGTCAGAGCTCTGGTGCTCGGCCAACCACGCGCGGGCGCCATCGTCGTCCAGCGCCAGAGCGGCGAGCGCCGTCGGCTCGGGCTCGGCGCCCTGGCCGGAACGCGGACCGTAGCCGCCGTCCGGACCTCGGGCGGCGAGGAGGGCGTCCGCCAGCCGGGCGTGCAGCATCGCGAGCCGCGACGGAAGGCTCATGGGACGTATATCGGCCGCGGTCCGTCCGGACCGAAGCTCGGGGCGGGCGCCGTGCCCGGGGTAAACCAGGCGCCCGGCGCAGCCGAGCATAGATGTGGAGGGGCTTCCCGGACGCCGGATCGGACGGACCGCTGATGACCGCCGTGCAGGAGCGATCAGCAGACATCGACCCACGCACGGTGCGCCGTGACGGAGGGATCGATGGCTTCGTCGTCACCTTCGTGGCCGTGGCGGTCGCTGCCGTCTGGCTCCTGCCGCTTGGATCGAGCTTGTGGCTCGACGAGACCGGCACCTCCTTCGTGATCGACGGCAGCCTGCACGACGTGATCAGGCGCGCGCTCGACTTCCAGGGCCAGTTCCCCCTGTATCACGTCCTGCTGTGGAGCTGGTCGAAGGTCGCCGGACGGAGCGAGATCGCCCTGCGCTTCCCCTCGGTGGTCGCGGGTCTGGTCGCTGCCTGGCTCTGCTACCGCCTGGCGCACCGGATCTTCGCGGACACCACGAGGGCGCGGCTCGCCGCATGCGTCTTCCTCTTGCTGCCGCCCGTGGCCTTCGCGGCCGCCGATGCGCGACCGTACGCGCTCGCCCTGGCCAGCCTGCTCGGCACCACGGTGGCGCTGGTGCGATGGATGGAGACCGATCGGGCCCGAGATGCGGTCACGTACGTTGTCCTCGCCGCACTGACCCTCTACCTCCACTACCTCTTCGCCCTCGCGTTCGTCTCCCACGCCGTGCTCGTCGTCCCGCATCTGCGACGCATGGGACGGCGGGGGCTCCTGGTCGCGGCCGCCGGCATCGCCGGCCTGTCGACCCTCCTGCTCCCGGCGATCCCGCACCTCGTGGACGTCATCGGTCGTCGGGACGCCATGTCGCTGTTCACGTACGGCTCGATCGGGGAGCTCCTGGCCTGGGTGGCCCCGCCGATGCTGGTGCTGTCCTTCGTGGCCGGGTACCTCGCGGAGCCCACGCCGATCTCACCGACCGACGGTCCCCTCGGGCCGGAGAGGGAGGGACTCGCCCCGTTGCTCGTTTGGCTCGTGCTCCCTCCCGTGACGCTCTTCGTGGCCGGTCAGGTGAGCGGCATTGGCCTGTTCGCGGACCGCCACTTCCTCTCGTCGGTACCGGCCCTCGCGCTGCTGGCCGCCGCTGGATTCGCACTGTTGCCTCCACGCGGGCGCCGGACCGCCATCGCGGTACTGGCGGTGGTCTTGGTATTGAGCCACTCGAGCCGCATCCACATGCCGAACGACTGGAGGGGCGCCGATGCAGCCGCGGACGAGCTCGTCGAGGACCCGCGCACGCCGGTCTTCGTCCAGACGAGCTTCTCTGAGTCGCGGGAGTTGGATCGCATCCGGGATCCTCGGTGGTCACAGCTCTTCCTCGCGCCGCTGGCCGCGTACCCGGTCCGGGGCGAGAAGCATCCGTTGCCGTTGACCATCACCCCTGAAGGTGAGACCTACGTGCAGAACATCCTGGTCACGGCGACATCCACGTCCGACCGGATCGTCCTCATCACGGCGGAGCTCCAAGCCACCTGGGACACCTGGCTGACCGATCGAACCTCGACCCTTGGCTACCGCCGCGTCGACATTGGGCAGTACGGCAACATCCGCGTGATCCTGTTCGAGCGGGCGATGGCTGGATGAGCAGGGGGCCGACCACTCCGGAACCGGAGCACACCCTGGGCCTCGAGGTGATGTCCGAGGCGGTCCGGTACCGCCGGTACTTGATCGAGCTCCTCCAGCCCCACCTCGGCCGGAGGATCCTCGAGGTCGGATCGGGCCTCGGCGACCTGGCCGCCGAGCTCGACGGCTGCGAGCACCTCACGGTCACGGACGTCGACGCCCGGTGCCTGGAGCTGCTGCGGCAGCGGTTCGCGGACAGGGCGGACGTCGACGTCGTGGCCCTCGACCTGCGGGAGCCCCCGCCGGCGCTCCCCGACGTGGACACCGTCCTCGCGGTCAACGTCCTCGAACACATCGAGGACGACCGCGGGGCCCTACGACGGATGGCCGGACTCACCCGCCCGGGCGGCACGGTCGTCCTGTTCGTACCGGCATTCCCAAGCCTGTACGGCCCGCACGACCGCGCCGCTGGGCACGTCCGCCGGTACGTCCCCGGGACGTTGCGCAGCGCGATCACCGAGGCCGGCTTGCGGATCGAGCACCTGCGGACGGTCAACTTCCTCGGCGGGATCGCCTGGTGGCTGGCCGTCCGGGTGGGGGGCTGCGCGAGCCCCAGGAAGGGCCTGGTCGAGCTGTACGACCGTGTCGCCGTCCCGCTGGTCCGGCTGATGGAACGGCGGTGGAACCCGCCGTTCGGTCAATCGATCCTGTGCGTCGCTCGTGTGCCGGAGGGACCGACCGTGGTCCCCCGGTGACGCGGCAGCCCCAGCAGGCTGAAGAAGAAGCTCGACAGGACGATCTGCGCCCCCAGCAACAGCGCCGTCAGCGACGGGATCACGATGCGCAGGTTCCTCGATGCGTCGAGCGGCCCGAACGAGACCTCGCTCCAGCGGACGAACGCGTAGACCGCGCCAAGTGCCCCGGCGACAATCCACAGGATCCCCACCGCCAGACCGACCTCCAGGGTGAGGTATCGGAAGAGGTTCCGGAAGCGCTCCCCGACCGGGATCAGTCCCTCGTTCCAGGCGAACACCTTGCCGAGCAGCGAGAAGAGCACGGCCTGGAAGCCGATCGCGATCGTCATGCAGGCGAACAGCAGCGTCTGGACGTCGAAGGTCACGCCACCGACCACCCGCGGGCCCGGCAGCAACCAGAGCGTTCCCGAGAGACCCGCCGCCATCAGGAGCAGGCCCGGGTACAGGAACAGCCAGCGGGGGCTGAACAGCAGCATGAACCGCAGGTGCCGCCAGCCATCCCGCCAGGGACGCAGGTGGGAGGCCCGCTCCCGGTCCCCGCGAGCGAGCGTGGTGGGGACCTCGGCGATCCGCAGACCGGCCAGGGTGGCCTTCACCACCATCTCGCTCGCGAACTCCATGCCGTCCGCCCGCAGGCCGAGCTCGAGGATCCGGTCGCGACGGAACCCGCGCAGCCCGCAGTGGAAGTCCTCCACCGGGCTGTGGAAGAAGAGCCGACCCAGCCCGGTCAGCACGGGGTTCCCGATCCGACGGTTCAACCAGGGCATCGCTCCCTTCGCGATGCCTCCGGCGAACCGGTTGCCCATGACCAGGTCCGCTCCTGCCCGCAACCGCTCGACGAACGGCTCGATCGCCTCGAGATCGTACGTCGCGTCGGCGTCGCCCATGATGACGTACGTCCCCTGTGCGGCCGCGATGCCACCGAGCAGCGCTGCCCCGTACCCCTTCTTCGGGACATGAACGACGCGCGCACCGAGCTCCTGCGCGATCTCCACGGATCCATCCGAGCTGCCGTTATCGGCCACCACGATCTCGCCCTCGATGCCGAGCGAGCGGAACGCCTCCTGCGAGGCCTGGATGCACAGCCCAAGGGTGGCGGCTTCGTTCAGGCACGGCAGCACGATCGAGAGCGAGACGTCGTCCGCCGGAGCGGCGCCGGGGGCGTGTGCACCCGGGCTCTCCCGGACGGGCGGACCCGCCTCTTCACGCTCGCTCACCAGGCCGTCGAGGCCGGTCGCTTCCATGGACGCTCCGGACGTCGCCGAACGTCCGTCCCCACGCTGGCGGGGACGGTCGTCCATTGGTATCGGCCGTCCCGATCGAGAGCCTGAGCGGCGCCCGGGGACGGGTGAGCGTCAGTGCGAGGGGTCGAGCTCGATCAGCCCGAGGGCGGCCGCCTTGCCCATGGCCTGGACACGCGTCTTCACGCCGAGCTTCCGGTAGACCTTGGCCACGTGGGACTCGACCGTGCGGGCCGAGATGCCCAGTCGCTTGCCGGCCTGGCGCAGGGTCAGTCCCTCCGCGAGCAGCCGGAGGATCGTCAGCTCGCGCTCGGTCAGCCCGACCGTGTCCTGCGGGGGCGTCCGGGCCTCGCGGGCCAGCCGGCCGAGCTCGGCCACGGCGAGGCGCTCGTGCTCGGGGGAGAACACCCGGTCCCCCCGCGCGACGGCCAGGATGGCCGAGGCCACCTCCTCGGCCGCCGTCGTCTTGAGCATGAACCCCTGCACCCCGGCTCGCATGGCCTCGAGCACGGTGGCCCCGTCGCTGCGCCCGGTCAGGATCAGCACGCGCGGCGCCGGCCGCAGCGCACGGAGCCTCCGCGCCGCCTCGAACCCGTCGATCCCCGGCAGCGCCAGATCCAGGACCACCACGTCGGGCTCAAGGCGCTCGCAGAGCGCCACGCCATCCTCGCCGCTGTCGGCCTCGCCGGCCAGCTCGAGGCCCGACGTTGCGGTGCAGGCCAGCGCCACGACGCGGCGGAGGATCGTGTTGTCGTCGACGATCACCACCCGCGCGGGCCGGTCGGGGGGATCCGCAGGCTCTGCTCCCGACGCTGCCATCCGGCGCCAGGCTACCCTGCGGCGCCGGATGCCGCTACGCGGACTGCGGGATCGGGGCCAGGCCTTCGCGCCAGGCGAGCGTGACGGCCTCGACCTTCGAGTGCACGCCCAGCTTGGCCAGGATGTTCTTGACGTGGCTCTGCACGGTGAGCGGGCTGATCCCGAGCGACCCGGCGATCTGCCCGGTGGTCCGGCCGGCGGCCAGCTCGCGCAGGATCTCGATCTCGCGCGTGGTCAGGCGCTGGAGCGCGAGCTCCTGCATCGACGCGCGGAGCCGGGTCTCCTGCAGCTCGTCGAGGATCCTGGGGAGGTCGCTCGACGGCATGACCATCTCGCCGGCGGCGGCCCGGCGGATCACCTCGACCAGCTCCTCGATGCTGCAGGACTTCTGCGCGTACCCGCACGCGCCCGCGATCAGGGCCGAGACGATCAGCTCGGTGGCGCCGAACGCCGTCAGGGCGACCACCTTGACCCTCGGGCACGAGGCCCGCAGGAACCGGATCGCCTGCACGCCGGTGTCGCCGGGGCGATCGACGTCGACCAGCACCACGTCGATCGGCATCTCGTTGCAGAGCCGCGCGGCGGCCTCGACGTCGTCGGCCGGCCCCACCACCGACAGGTCCGAGCGCCGGTCCAGGAACAGCGAGAGGCCCTGGTGGACCATCTCGCGGTCGTCGACCACGAGCACGCGGACGCCGGCATCCATGGCGCTTAGAGCATCGGCAGCGGGCCCTCCGCCGTTAAGCCGCGGAGCGCGTTCTCCCCTGCGTACGCGGGGGAAACGAGCCCTCCGTCCACGTCCGAACGGCCCCCCCGCTCCCCCGCACGCCCTACGGAGCCGACGCGCCCCGTGCACGCGTACACTCCTGCCGTCGTGCAGACCTGCCCCACCTGCGGCGAGAGCAACCCCGACCGAGCGAGCTTCTGCCTGGCCTGCGGGAGCCCCCTGGCCCGCCCCCCGGCGGCCGGGGCCGAGCGGAAGGTCGTCACGGTCCTGTTCTGCGACCTGGTGGGGTTCACCGCCCGGTCCGACCGGGCCGACCCCGAGGACGTCAAGGCGACCCTGCGCCCCTTCCACGCGATGCTCACGCGCATGCTCGACCGGGTCGGCGGGACCCTCGACAAGTTCATCGGCGACGCGGTGGTGGGGGTCTTCGGCGCCCCCGTGTCGCACGAGGACGACCCCGAGCGCGCGATCCGGGGTGCCCTGGGCATCCTCGACGGGATCGCCGAGCTGAACGAGGAGCACCCCGGCCTGGAGCTGGCGGTGCGGATCGGCGTGGCCACCGGCGAGGCGTTCGTCTCGCTGGGGCCGGGACCGCAGGTCGGCGACCGGATCACCGGCGAGGTCATGACCCTGGCCTCGGCCCTGCAGGCGGCCGCGCCGGTCGGCGGCATCGCCGTGAGCGAGCAGACGTACCGAGCCACCAAGGACCTGTTCGTGTTCGAGCCGCTCGATCCGGTGGAGGTCTCCGGACGCGACCCGCTCCCCATCTGGCGCGTGGTCTCGGGCCGGAGCCGGCTCGTGCGCGAGCGACCGCACACGCCGTTCGTGGGCCGGACCGAGGAGGCCTCGATGCTCCGCGCGGCCTTCCGTCGCGCCGCGGCCGAGCCCTCGGTCCAGCTCGTCACGATCGTGGGCGAGCCGGGCGTGGGCAAGACCCGCGTGATCGGGGAGCTCGCGAACCACCTGGACGACGAGCCGGACATCATCCGGTGGCGGCAGGGTCGGTGCCTGCCCTACGGCGAGGGCGTGAGCTTCTGGCCGCTGTCCGAGATCGTGAAGGCCGAGGCCGGCATCCTCGAGTCCGACCCGCCCGACGAGGCCCGGGCCAAGCTCGGCGCCTCGGTCGACGCGCTCGTCGACGACCCGCCCGAACGCGACTGGATGAAGGCGCGCCTGGCGCCCCTGGCGGGGCTCGGGCAGGTGGCCGAGGCCGTCGACCGACAGGAGTCGTTCACGGCGTGGCGCCGGTACCTCGAGGCCATGGCCGCCCAGCACACCACGGTGCTGGTGTTCGAGGACCTGCACTGGGGCGACCCGCTGATGCTCGGCTTCGTCGAGCACCTCGTGGACTGGGCCACCACGCTGCCGATGCTGGTGATCTGCGCCGCCCGGCCCGAGCTGTACGAGCGCTTCCCCGGCTGGGGCGGCGGCAAGCGCAACTCCACCACGATCTCGCTCCCGCCGCTCACCGAGTCCGAGACCGCGATGCTGATCTCGGGGCTGCTCGAGCAGGCGATCCTGCCGGCCGAGACGCAGTCGGCGCTGCTCGAGCGGGCCGGCGGCAACCCGCTGTTCGCGGAGGAGTTCGTCCGCATGCTGACCGACCAGGGGGTGTTCGGCGAAGGGGCCAAGGCCCCGTCGATCCCCCCCGAGGCGATCGCCGTCCCCGAGACCGTGCAGGCGCTGATCGGCGCTCGGCTGGACACCCTCCCCATCGAGAGCAAGGCGCTGCTGCACGACGCGGCCGTGTTCGGCAAGGTGTTCTGGTCGGGCGCGCTGGCGGCGATGGGCGGGCTGTCCGAGGACGAGGTCCGGCTCCGGCTCCACGACATCGCCAGGAAGGAGCTGGTGCGTCCGGTCCGGACCCCCTCGGTCAAGGACCAGGACGAGTACGCGTTCTGGCACATCCTGATCCGCGACGTGGCCTACGGACAGATCCCTCGCTCGGAGCGCGGGCCCAAGCACCGGGCCGCGGCCGCGTGGATCGAGGAGGTGGCCGGCGACCGCCTGGCCGACCAGGCCGAGGCCCTCGCGTACCACTACGGCGAGGCGCTCGAGATCGCGCGGTCGGTCGGCGGCGAGACGGGTGAGCTGGAGCGGTGCACCGCCCGGTACCTGATGCTGGCCGGCGAGCGGGCCCTGCGGGTCGACCTGGGGTCGGCCGAGCGGTACTTCCGCCGGGCCGTCGAGACGCTCCCGGTCCACCATCCCGAGCGCCCCCGGGCGGTGCTCCGGGTGGCCGACGCCGCGGCGTCGGCGGGGCGCTTCGCGGAGGCCGATCGCGGGTTCGAGGAGGCGGTGGCGGCGTTCCGGGAGCTCGGCGACCCGCTCCGGCTGGGCGAGGCGCTGGCGGTGCAGGCGCGAGCGCTCAGCAAGGTCGGGTACTTCGTGCGGGCCCGGGGTCTCCTGGAGGAGTCGATCGGCATCCTCGAGCCCGAGCCCCCCGGGCCCGAGCTGGCCCGGGCGTACAGCCGCATGTCGGGCCTGGACCTGTCGCTGAACCGGCTCCACGACTCGCTCGCGTGGGCCGAGAAGGCGCTCGCCCTCGCGGAGCGGCTGGGGCTCCAGGACGAGGTCGTGCGGGCCCGGCAGAACAAGGGGGCGGCGCGCTGCGAGCTCGGCGACACGGCCGGGCTGGCCGACCTGTGGTCGGCGCTCCGGCTGGGGCTCGAGCTCGGGCTGGGCGAGGAGACCACCATCACGTACGGGAACCTCGCGGTGTCGCTGTGGATCCACGACGGGCCGGCCATCGCGGCGCAGGTGTGGTCGGCCGCGGTCGAGTACTCGGAGCTGCGGGGGTTCGTCACCGAGGCGATGTGGAGCAAGGCCGGGCAGCTCGAGGTCCTCTACGACCTCGGGAAGTGGGACCAGCTGCTGGGGATCGCCGCCGAGATGGACGGCTTCGACCGCGCGGGCGGCGGCGGGCAGATCGGGACGTTCGCGGAGTTCTACCGGGCGATGGTGTCGATCCGCCGCGGTGAGATCGCCCGCGCCGTGGCCGACGAGGAGGAGTTCCTGCCGAAGGTGCGGACCGCCGAGCGCCCGGAGTTCCTGGCCCCGGCGCTCACGGTCGGGGCCACGATCGAGCGGGTGCGCGGGCACCACCGGACCGCGGTCGAGCTGATCGAGGAGTTCCGCCGGGCCACGGAGGCGGCGCCGAACTACCGGCTCCACTACCTCCCGGACGCGCTGCGGGTGCTGGAGGCCTGCGGTGAGCTCGCGTCGCCGGAAGGCCGGGCTCGCGCCGAGTCGCTGCTGCCCGCGGAGGAGCTCACGGCGGCGCGGCTCGAGCACTGCCGGGTGAACGCCGAGGCCATCCTGGCCGAGGCCAGGGGCGAGCTCCAACGGGCCGCCGAGCTCTACGCCGATGCCGCGAGCCGGTGGCAGACGTACGGCTCGGTGCCCGAGCGCGGTCAGGCGCTGCTCGCGCTGGGTCGGTGCCTGACGGCGCTCCACGACCCCGGCGCGGCCGAACGCCTCCGGGAGGCCCGCGAGGTCTTCGCCTCGCTGGAGGCCGGGCTCCTGCTGGGCGCCGTCGACGAGCTCCTCGGCGAGGAGACGGCGCTCACGTCCTGAGCACGGATGTGTCGACCCGCACCCCGCGGGGGCAGACTTGGGGGATGGAGACCGACGACGGCCCGGCCAACCGGCTGATCGACCAGACCAGCCCCTACCTGCTCCAGCACGCCCACAACCCGGTGGACTGGTACCCGTGGGGGCCGGAGGCGTTCGAGAAGGCCCGTCGCGAGCACAAGCCGATCCTGCTGTCGATCGGCTACGCCGCGTGCCACTGGTGCCACGTGATGGAGCGGGAGTCCTTCGAGGATCCCGCCACCGCGGCCGAGATGAACGCCCACTTCGTCTCGATCAAGGTCGACCGCGAGGAGCGGCCCGACGTCGATGCGATCTACATGGACGCGGTCCAGGCCATGACCGGCAGCGGCGGCTGGCCCCTCACCGCGTTCCTCACCCCCGAGGGGAAGCCCTTCTACGCCGGTACGTACTACCCCAACGAGGACCGCCACGGCATGCCGGCCTTCCGGAAGGTCCTGGCCGCGATCGCCGACGTCTGGAGGAACCGGCGGGAGGAGGCGGAGACCCAGAGCCAACGCGTCGTGGACGCGATCGCCCGCGCGTCGAGCGCCGAAGCACCCGCGGACCCGCTCTCGGACCAGGTCCTCGCCGAGGCGTTCCAGCGGCTCCGGTCGACCTTCGACGAGCGGTGGGGCGGGTTCGGCGGCGCGCCGAAGTTCCCCCAGCCCATGACGCTCGAGTTCCTCCTCCGCTGCCACCTCCGGGGCATGCCGGACGCGCTCGACATGGTGACGCTCACGCTCGACCGGATGGCCGCGGGCGGGATGTACGACCAGGTCGGCGGGGGATTCCACCGCTACTCGACCGATCAGCTCTGGCACGTCCCGCACTTCGAGAAGATGCTGTACGACAACGCCCAGCTGCTCCGGCTGTACACGCGGGCGTGGCAGGTGACCGGTCTCGAGCGCTACCGCCGCGTCGCCCTCGAGACCTCCACCTACCTCCTGCGCGAGCTGCAGCATCCGGAGGGCGCGTTCTTCTCCTCCCAGGACGCCGACAGCGAGGGCGTGGAGGGGAGGTTCTTCGTGTGGTCGTGGGACGAGCTCGTCGGGGTGACCGGCGAGGCGGTGGCCACGGCGTTCGGCGCGGCGCCGACGGGGAACTGGGAGGGGACCAACGTGCTCTGGCGCCCGTACCCGGCGCAGGCGGTGGCCGATGAGCTCGGCGTCGACGCGATCGAGCTCGAGCACCGGATCGGGACGGCGCGCGAGCAGCTGTTCGAGGTCCGCCGGCGCCGGACGCACCCGGCCACCGACGACAAGGTCCTCGCAGCCTGGAACGGGCTGGCCGTCTCGGCGCTGGCCGAGGCGGGGAGGGCGTTCGGCGATCCCGCGCTCGTCGACGCCGCGGCGCGGGCCGCCGCGTTCGTCCTCACGCACCTGCGCGACGGCGACGGCCGGCTGCTGCGCTCGTGGCGGAACGGCCGCGCCGGAGGGCTCGGGTACGCCGACGACCACGCGCTCGTGGCCGAGGCGTGCCTGACGCTGTACGAGACGACGTTCGAGCTCCGGTGGTTCGAGCAGGGACGCGCGCTCGCCGACGAGCTGCTGCGGCGGTTCGCGGACGAGGAGCGCGGCGGGTTCTTCCAGACCGGGTCGGACGCCGAGGCGCTGGTGATCCGGCCGAAGGAGCTCTCCGACACCGCCACGCCCGGCGGGAACTCGGCCGCCGCGGACGTGCTCCTGCGCCTGGCCCACCTCACCGGGGAGCCCCGGTACGAGGCCGCCGCCGCGTCGGCCCTCCGCCTGGTCCGGCAGGGGATGGAGGCCGCCCCCAGCGGGTTCGGCCACGCGCTCTCCGCGCTCGACCTCCACCTGTCCGGTGCACGGGAGGTGGCGGTGATCGGCGACCCGTCCTCACCCCGGACCCGAGCCCTGGTCGACGAGGTCACGGTCAAGCGCTTCCTCCCCAACCACGTCCTGGCGGTCGCGGCTCCCGGCGACGAGACCTCGAGCGCCGCCGTCCCCCTCCTCCGCGACCGCGTCCCGCGGGATGGCTCGCCCACCGCGTACGTCTGCGAGCGGTTCGTCTGCCGGCTCCCCGTCACCGACCCCGAGGCCCTCGCC
>JBHGAT010000020.1:0-13935 GCA_041946645.1 Candidatus Velamenicoccus archaeovorus
CGGACCCTGGTGGAGGCGCACGGCGGCCGGATCCGGGTGGACGAAGCGCCCGGCGGCGGCGCCGAGTTCGCCTTCACGCTCCCCAAGGTGGGGCTGCCGGCGGCACCGCCCGAGCGATCGCTGCTCGCGCCCGACCGGCCCCTCGATCTGCCCACGGCCGCCGTGTGATCCCGATCACTGCCGCGGCCGAGCGCCGCCGCTAGCCTGCACCGTCTCCGATCTCCCCCTCGTCTGTCGCGGCCGAGGAGGGGATGGGATGTCCGACGGATCGCTCCGGGAACGGCTGTCCTCGCTGTCGCGGGCCGAGCTGCTCGGTCTGGCCGTCGTGCTGGCGGTGACGCTCGGCGGGGCGGCGCTCTGGTACCTGCGCTCGCTCCCGAGTCCCGTGCAGGTGCGCTCGAGCGTGGGCGCGGCCGCGGCCGCGGCCGCATCGACCTCTCCGAGCCCGGAGCCCCCGGCGATCCTCGTCGACGTGGCCGGGTGGGTGCGGAACCCCGGCGTGTACGAGTTCCACGAGGGGGACCGCGTGATCGACGCCATCGAGGCCGCGGGTGGTGCCCGGGACGGCGCCATGCTCGAGGGGCTCAACCTCGCCGCTCCGCTCGCGGACGGCACGCAGGTGCTCGTGCCCAGGCGGCTGCCCGGGCAGGTGCCCGGGGCGGTGGCGGCCGGGGCCGCGTCGGCCGGTGGCACGCCCACCGGCGGGCCCATCAACGTGAACACCGCCACCGCAGCCGACCTCGAGGCGCTCTCCGGGATCGGCGAGGTCCTGGCGCAGCGGATCGTCGACTACCGCACCGAGCACGGACCGTTCGCCTCGGTCGACGACCTGCTCGACGTGAGCGGCATCGGCGATGCGATCCTCGCCGACATCCGGGACCAGATCACCGTATGAGGCCGTGGATCCTGCCCGGCGCCGCCGGGCTGTTCTGGGTCGGTCTGCTCGCGTGGCCGATGGTCGACGGCCGGCTGCCGGCGTGGCCGTTCCTCGCCCTCGGCGCGGCGTCGCTGGGGCTGTCGGCCCTGCTCGCGGCCCGGCCGTCCGCCGGAGACCCGCTGGCCCGTACGGGCCTGGTCGCGGAGCCGGAGGGTCCGCCGGCCGTGGTGGCCCTGGGATCGTCGGCCCGGCCCGGTCCCGGCCGGGCCCCGCCGGCGGTGGCGCTCTCGATCGCCGCGCTGGCCGTCCTGCTGCTCGGCACCGGGTGGGGCGGGTTCCATGCGGCTCGGACCCGATCGGCCCTGGTGGCCCGGTTGGCCTTCCAGCGCGTGACGGTGACCGGCTCCCTCCGGACCGACCCGTCGGTCGACGCCGCGGGCTGGTCGGCCTTGGTGCAGGTGTCGACGGTCGCCTGGGACGGCGGGGCCGCGCGGGTGCACGAGACCGTCTGGCTGCGCGGGCGGAAGGAACCGCCGGCCGCGGTCCGTGGCGACGCCGTGCGGGTCGAGGGCGTGCTGCATCCGCCCGACACGGCCGAGGAGTACGGCCGCTCGCTGCTCCGCCGGGGGATCCCCGCCGAGCTCCGGGCCGAACGCGCGGAACGGGTGGGGCCCGCCGGCAACCCGCTCCTGCGGGCGGCGCAGGCGTTCCGGCGGTTCGTGGGCCGGTCCATCCAGGACCTGTTCCCCCGGCGCGAGGCGGGGCTGCTGATGGGGCTCGCGCTCGGGGACGACTCGCTGCTCGACCCAGCCCTGGCCCGGGACTTCCAGGCGACCGGCCTCGGCCATCTCCTGGTGGTCTCCGGGGAAAACGTGGCGATGGTGCTCGCGCCCGTGCTCGGCCTGGCGCTCGTGCTCCGGCTGACGCGGGTCCCCAGGTTCCTGCTCGGGGCCGGGACGGTCGTGTTCTTCGTGGTGCTCACGGGGGCCGAGCCCTCGGTGATGCGGGCCGGCGTGATGGCCGTCATCACGCTCGTCGGCGTCCTGCTCGGCCGCCCTCGCAGCACGGCCGGGGTGCTCGCGGGAGCCGTGCTCCTGCTCCTGGTGATCGATCCGGCGCTCGTGTGGTCGATCGGCTTCCAGCTGTCGGTCACCGCGACGGCCGGCATGGTCGCCATGGCCGCACCGCTCTCCGAGCGCTTTCGCTTCCTCCCGCGCCCCGTGGCGCTGGCCGCCGGGACCACGCTGGCGGCCCAGCTCGGCGTGACGCCGTTCTTGCTGTTCCACTTCGGGGAGGTCCCCGGCTCGACCATCCCCGCCAACCTGCTGGCGTTCCCGGCCGTGTCGCCGGCGCTGCTGCTGGGGCTCCTGGCGGCCGCCGTGGGGCTGCTGGTCCACCCTGTCGGGAGGCTGGTGGCAGCGCTCGCCCTGGTGCCGATGCGTTACCTGGAGGCGGTGGCCGATCGCCTGGCCCGGGCGCCGGTGCCGTGGATCACCTCCAGCGGGGGCCCGGTCACGCTGGTCCTGGGGATGCTCGCGCTGGTGGGGGCGGGGTGGTGGCTCCGATCGGGGCGTCGGCCGCCTCGGATCGCGGTGATCGTGGCCGTGGCGTTGCTGCC
This sequence comes from Candidatus Velamenicoccus archaeovorus, assembly GCA_041946645.1. GTDB lineage: Bacteria > Actinomycetota > UBA4738 > UBA4738 > HRBIN12 > DASQQQ01. The sequence goes on from JBHGAT010000020.1 coordinate 2,496, forward strand.
GGTCGCGGCCTGGAGCTCGGCCCTGTCCTCGGGCCGGCCGGCGGGGCTGACCGTCCGGTTCCTGGACGTCGGGCAGGGGGACGCCGCCCTGGTCACGTCGCCGGGCGGGGCCACCGTGCTGATCGACGCGGGGCCCGATCCCGAGCAGGTGGCCACGGATCTCTCGTCGCTCGGGGTCAAGCGCCTCGACGCCGCGGTGGCCACGCACCCCCACGCCGATCACATCCAGGGGTTCCCGGCCGTGTTCGCGCGGTTCCCGGTCGGCGTGGTGCTCGAGCCCGGCTGCGACGAGCCCTCGCCCTCGTACGCGGCGTTCCTCGAAGCGCTCCGCGACGAGCACCTTCCGGTCGAGCACCCCCGGGCCGGCGACCGGATCCGGGTGGGGGACCTGCTGCTCGAGGTCCTGGCCCCCGAGGCCTGCTTCTCGGGGACGGATTCCGATCCCAACAACGACTCCCTGGTGATCCGGCTCGCGCGCGGGGACGACGTCGTGCTGTTCGCGGGGGACGCCGAGATCCCCTCCCAGGAGCTCCTGGTGGAGGAGGGAGCGCCGCTCGGTGCCGACGTGCTGAAGGTGCCCCATCATGGCGGCGACACGTCCACCCCGGCGTTCTTCGAGGCCGTCGATGCGCGGGTCGCCGTGGTGAGCGTGGGGCAACCGAACGTCTACGGCCATCCCGTCCCCGCGGTCCTGGCGGAGATCCGCTCCACCGGGGCGGAGGTCCTGCGGACCGATCGGGTGGGTGACGTGGTGGTGACGTTCGGGCCTCGGGGCGTCGTCGCCTCGGCCGGGTAGCATCCGGCGGGTGAGCCGCCGTCCATCGCTCGAGCCCGTGCCCCGGTGACCGGCCCTCGGGCGCCCGTGCACCTGCTGTGGGGGGAGGACGCGTTCCTCCTCCGCGATGCCGCGCTGGCCCTGATCGGACCGGAGATCTCCGCCCGCGAGGTCGACGCCTCGGAGTGGCAGGGGGGCGAGACCGCCGACCTGGCCACACCATCCCTGTTCGGCGATCGGCGGGGGCTCGTGGTGACCGACGCCCGCCGGCTCCCCGACGAGGCCCTCCGCGAGCTCGAGCGCTACCTGGCCGCCCCGGCCCCCGACGCGCCCCTGGTCCTGTGCGCGCCGGTGCTGCCGCGCGGCAAGGCGCCCGCGGCGCTGGCCAAGCTGGTCCGCGGGGTCGGTGAGGTCCGCGAGGTCAAGCTGGCCCGCAAGGACCTGGTCGGCTGGCTGGGCGCTCGGGCCAAGGGCAAGGGCCTCCAGCTCGCGCCCGACGGGGCGCTCGCCGTGGTGGAGGCGCTCGGGGAGGACCCCTCGGCGCTCGACCAGGCGCTCGAGCAGCTGGCGGCGGCCTTCGGCACGGCACGGATCACGCGGGAGGTCGTGGCGGAGCAGTTCCGGGGACTGGGCGAGCAGCACGTGTGGGACCTGTGCGACAAGGCGTTCGGGCGGGACCTGCCCGGCGCCGTCCGTTCGGTGCGGACGATGCTCGAGGCCCGGGAAGACCCGCTGCCGATCCTCGGCGGGATCGCCTCGCGCCTCCGAGACCTCCTGCGCGTGAAGGCCCTGCCGGAGCGGATGCCGCCGGCCGAGCTGGCCAGGGCGGCCGGTCTGCGGTTCGAGTGGCAGGCTCGGCGCTACCGGGAGCAGGCCCGTCGCTTCACGATCGAGGAGCTGTCGGACCTGCACGCGCACGTGGTGGAGGCCGACCGGGCGCTCAAGTCGGGTGCCACCGACGACGTGGTGCTCCCGCTCCTCGTGACCGCGATCGCCGGAGGGTCCCGGGAAGACTGACCGGGGCTACGCCTGGGCGTCGGCCGAGGCCCGTCCGCCCCGAGCCGCCTTGGCCAGGCGGGACTTCTGACGGGCCGCGGTGCGCCGGTGCACGATGCCCTTGGCGGCGGCCTTGTCGAGGGCGCGGGCGGCCTCGCGCAGCTGCTGCTCGGTGCTCTCGGCGTCGCCCTCGGCGGCCGCGGTGCGCACCTTCTTGGACGCCGTCTTCAGTGCCGAGCGGACGGCGCGGTTGCGCTGCCGGCGGCGCTCGTTCTGACGGTTCCGCTTGATCTGCGACTTGATGTTGGCCACGGCGACCGAGTGTACCAGTGGCAACGTCCCGCGCCCGACCGTGGTCAGCGGGCCCGCACCCGTACGATAGGCGCGTCGTGACCGACACCGCGTCGATCCGGAACTTCTGCATCGTGGCGCACATCGACCACGGCAAGTCCACCCTGGCCGACCGCCTGCTCGAGCTCACGCACGCCGTGGCCGCACGCCAGATGCGCGAGCAGTACCTCGACAAGATGGACCTCGAGCGCGAGCGCGGGATCACCATCAAGGCCCAGGCCGTCCGCCTCTCGTACCCGACCGGCGGCCGCACGTTCGAGCTGAACCTGATCGACACGCCCGGCCACGTGGACTTCACGTACGAGGTGTCGCGCTCGCTGGCGGCGTGCGAGGGGGCGATCCTCCTGGTGGACGCCGCCCAGGGCATCGAGGCCCAGACCCTCGCCAACTACCACCTGGCGCGCGACGCCGGGCTGGCCATCGTGCCCGCGCTGAACAAGATCGACCTGCCGGCCGCCCAGCCCGACGAGACGGCCCGCGAGCTCGCCGAGCTCGTCGGGTGCGCCCCCGGGGACGTCCTCCGGGTCTCCGCCAAGACGGGGGAGGGGGTGACCGAGCTGCTCGAGCGCGTGATCCAGGCCGTGCCGCCCCCCGAGGGCCGGCGCGAGGACGCCCTGCGAGCGTTGATCTTCGATTCGAGCTTCGACCCGTACCGGGGCGTGGTCGCGTACGTCCGGGTCAAGGACGGCGCCCTGCTCTCGCGGGCCCGCGTCCACTACCTGGCGACGGGGCTCGACGCCGATGCCGAGGAGGCGGGGGTGTTCGCGCCCGAAGCCACGCCGATCCCCGAGCTCGGGCCGGGCGAGGTCGGCTACCTCGTGACCGGCCTGAAGGACGTCCACCAGGTCAAGGTGGGCGACACGATCACCGTGACCGGCCGCCACCGGGCGCACGAGCCCCTGCCCGGCTACCGCGAGCCGCTCCCGATGGTCTGGAGCGGCCTGTACCCGGCCGAGGGCGACGACTACACGGCGCTCCGCGACGCGCTCGACAAGCTCAAGCTGAACGACGCCGCCCTGCACCACGAGCCGGAGACGTCGCAGGCGCTGGGGTTCGGCTTCCGGTGCGGGTTCCTCGGCCTGCTGCACATGGACATCGTGAAGGAGCGGCTGGAGCGCGAGTTCGGGCTCGAGCTGATCGCGACGGCCCCCAACGTGGAGTTCCACGTCGTGCGCGGCGATCAGACCGTGGTGGTCCACAACCCCAGCGAGATGCCGCCGCCCGGCACCTATGACCGCGTCGAGGAGCCCACGGTGCTGGCCACGATCATCACGCCGGCCCAGCACACGGGGGCGGTGCTCGAGCTCTGCCAGTCGCGACGCGGGGAGCTCGTGGACATGAAGTACCTGTCGACCGAGCGGGTCGAGGTCCACTACCACCTCCCGCTGGCCGAGATCATCTTCGACTTCTTCGACCAGTTGAAGTCGCGGACCCGCGGCTACGCGTCGCTCGACTACGAGCCCTGGGGCTACGAGCCGGCCACCCTGGTCCGGGTGGACGTCCTGCTGCACGGCGAGCCTGTCGATGCGTTCAGCAGCGTGGTCCACCGGGACAAGGCCCAGCAGTACGGCCGGCAGATGGTCGAGCGGCTGCGCGAGCTCATCCCCCGGCAGCTGTTCGACGTGGCCATCCAGGCGGCGATCGGGTCGCGGATCGTGGCGCGCGAGACCGTGAAGGCCAAGCGCAAGGACGTGCTGGCCAAGTGCTACGGCGGGGACATCACCCGCAAGCGCAAGCTCCTCGAGCAGCAGAAGAAGGGCAAGGCCCGGCTGCGCCGGGTGGGCAAGGTGGACGTGCCGCAGGAGGCCTTCATCGCGGCGCTCCGGGTCGACCGGCGGCGGGCGGGGTCGAGGTCGTGAGCGAGATCGTGCGCGAGCCCCGCGACGCCCGCCGCGACCCCGAGGCGCGGGAGCCCTCGGGCGTCTACGTCCACGTGCCGTTCTGCCTGACCCGGTGCGGGTACTGCGACTTCAACGCGTATGCCGGGCTCCACCACCTCGCGCCGCGGTACGTCCGAGCGCTGCTGCGCGAGATCGAGCTGGCGGCGCCGGCCTGGACCGGAGAGCGGTTCGTCTCGGTCTTCGTGGGCGGAGGGACCCCCACGACGCTCGAGGTGGCCGATCTCAAGGCCGTGCTCGCGCACCTGCGGGACCGGCTCGACCTGGCCGGCGATGCCGAGGTCACGGTCGAGGCCAACCCGGACACGGTCGACCCGTGGAAGCTCGAGGGCCTGCGTGCCGCCGGGTTCGAGCGCCTGTCGATGGGGGCGCAGTCGTTCGACCGATCGGTGCTCGAGGCGCTCGAACGGGTGCACGACCCGAGCTCGGTGCGTCGCGCGGTCCACGAGGCCCGCGTCGCCGGCTACCTCAACGTGAACGTCGATCTGATCTACGGCGCCCACGGCGAGTCGGTGGCTTCGTGGGAGCACACGGTCCGCGCGGCGATCGAGCTCGAGCCCGAGCACGTGAGCGCGTACGCCCTCACGATCGAGCCCTCCACGCCGCTCGGCCGGAAGGTCCAGGCGGGAGCCGTCCGGGCGCCGGATCCGGACCTGCAGGCCGACATGTTCGAGACCGCCTGCGCGCTGCTCGCGGAGGCGGGGTACCGCCACTACGAGGTCTCGAACTGGGCCAAGCCGGGGTTCGAGTGCGTCCACAACCTCGGGTACTGGGAGCGCCGGCCCTACCTCGGGCTGGGCGCCGGGGCGCACTCGTACCGGGACGATCGCCGGTGGTGGAACGTCCGGCCGCCCGAGGGTTACATGACGCGGGTGGAGCGGGCAGAGCTCCCGGTGGGTGGCCAGGAGCGGCTCGAGCCGCCCGACGCGTACCTCGAGGAGGTCTTCCTGCGCCTGCGGATCCTCGAGGGCGTGCCCACCTCGTGGGTCGAGCCGGCCCGAGCCGAGCCGTTCCTGGCGAGCGGCCTGCTGCTCGAGCGCGACGGCGCCCTCGTTCCCACCGAGCGCGGCATGCTCCTGCTGAACGAGCTCGTCCTGGGGCTGACCGGATAGCCGCGGCTAGCACTCACGGCCGTCGAGTGCCAATACACTGTCTGCGTCATGGCCGATCAGGTCGAGCTGGGTCCCCGGAAGGTCGCCGTGCTGCGCGCGGTGGTGGAGGAGTACGTCCGCACCGGGGAGCCGGTGGGCAGCGAGACGATCGCCGAGCGGGCCGGGCTCGGGGTGTCCTCGGCGACGATCCGCAACGAGATGGCGGCGCTCGAGGAGCTGGGCTACCTCGCGCAGCCGCACACGTCGGCGGGCAGGATCCCCACCGACCACGGGTACCGACGGTACGTGGACACGCTGCCGCTCGGGCGGGGGCTGCGGGATCCCCAGCGCCGAGCCATCACCGGGTTCTTCGCCGAGACGATGCTCGACCTCGAGGAGGTCCTCAAGGGCACCACGCAGTTGCTGTCGCGGCTCACGATGTACGCCGGCCTGGCCGTGCCGCCGACCTTCGCCGACGAGTCCCTGCTCCGGGTCGAGGTGGTGGACCTGGGGCCCGCCGTCATGGTCCTCGTGGTCGGCCAGCACGGCCGGGTGGAGAAAGCCATCGTGGACCGCCCCAAGGGGTTGGACGGGCAGGCCGTCGAGACGCTCGAGCGCCGGCTGGCCGACGAGTTCCGCGGGGAGACCCTCGCCGAGGCGCAGGCCCGGGCGCTCAAGCTCGCCGGGGCGGCGCAGCCGGCCGAGCGCGAGCTGCTCCTGGTGATCGCCGACACCTTGGGCGAGATGCAGGCGGGGACCCGGAACGTCCACGTGCTGGTGGGGGGTGTGGCCAACCTGGCCGACGAGGCGGCCCACTGGCGCCGGGAGACGGTGCGACGGCTGTTCGAGGCCCTCGAGCACGAGTCCGAGCTGCTCCGGCTGCTCCGCGACGTCTCGACCACGCCCGACGAGGTCTCCGTCACGATCGGGACCGAGCACCCGACCACCGAGGAGTGGGAGGCCACCGTGGTGGCGGCCCCGTTCCGGTCGGGCCAGACGCCGGTCGGCACGATCGGCGTGGTCGGCCCCACCGCGATGGACTACGAGAACGTGGTGTCCTCGGTCCGGGCCGTGGCCCGGCGGCTCTCCGAGCTGGCCACCGAGCTCGGCCTCTGATGGCCATGGCCGCCGATCTCTACGCGATCCTCGGCGTCGGTCGCGACGCCAGCCAGGAGGACATCAAGAAGGCCTACCGGCGGCTGGCCCGGGAGCTCCACCCCGACGTGTCGGGCGATCCCGCGTCGGAGGAGCGGTTCAAGGAGGTCACCGCGGCCTACGAGATCCTCTCGGATCCCGAGAAGCGCCGCAGGTACGACCTGTACGGTCAGGGCGGGGGTCCCGACGTGTTCCCGTTCACGGACGTCGCGGACATCTTCGAGGCCTTCTTCGGCGCGGGGACGTTCGGGCGTCGGACCACCCGCCGCAGCCGCACGCAGCGGGGCGAGGACGCGGTGGTGGCTGCGTCGCTCGGGTTCGAGGAGGCGGCCTTCGGGGCCGAGCGGCGGATCGAGGTCGACACGCTGCGGGTGTGCTCGCGATGCCTCGGCAACGGCGCGGAGCCCGGCACGAGCCCGGGCCGGTGCCATACGTGCGGGGGAGCGGGGCAGGTGCAAGACGTGCGCCGGAGCATCTTCGGCACCGTGATGACGGCCCGGGAGTGCCCCACGTGCGGGGGCACCGGCGAGGAGCTGACCTCCCCGTGCACGGAGTGCCGGGGCGAGGGCCGGGTGCCGCAGCACCGGTCGGTGACGGTGGAGATCCCGGCCGGCGTCTCGGACGGCGTGGAGCTCCGGGTCCCCGGCGAGGGGCATGCCGGCCGGGCCGGCGGGCCACCCGGAGACCTCTACGTGTCGATCGCGGTCACCCCGAGCCCCGTGTTCGATCGGCGGGATCAGGACCTCCTCGCGGTGCTCGATGTCTCGATGGAGCAGGCCGCGCTCGGCGCCGAGGTCGAGGTCCCGACGCTCGACGGCCCCGAGCGCGTGAAGCTGGATCCCGGGGTGGAGTCGGGGAACGTGATCCGGCTCCGGGGCAAGGGCATCCCCAACCTCGGTCGCCGCGGTCGCGGGGACCTGTACCTCACCGTGCACGTCGAGACGCCGCGCGACCTCGACAAGAGCCAGCGGCGGCTGCTCGAGCAGCTCGCCGAGCTGCGCGGGCAGGCCGCGGGCAAGGGGGTCACCGCTCCGGCCCGCCTGCGCAAGCCCCGCTGACGCCGATGGAGCGGCCGCTGGTCGCCGAGGCCGTTGTGTGGGGGTAGAATCGATCGGAGCTGGGGTCGTCTGATGACGACCCCTTTGTCGACGGGAGGAACGGGGAGCTACCCCGGACGATCGCACGTTGGCGAGCACCTCGACACAAGTGAAGATCCTGGTCCCGGGCGATCAGAGCATGGTCGCCCTCCTCGGGCAGCGCGACGAGCTCCTGAAGCTCGTCGAGGCCGCCTTCGACTCCGAGATCGTGGTCCGCGGGAACGAGATCACGATCTCCGGCCCCGAGACCGAGGCCGAGCGCATCGCGGTGCTGTTCGAGGAGCTGATCGCGCTGCTCGCGCAGGGGCATGAGCTCAACGCCTCGTCGGTGGGACGCTCGATCGAGCTGATCAAGGGGGCCGAGGCCAAGCCCACCGAGGTCCTCGGCGACGTGCTGCTGACCGGCCGCGGCCGGGGCATCGCGCCCAAGACCCTGGGCCAGAAGCGCTACGTCGACGCGATGCGGCGCGGGACGGTCACGTTCGCGATCGGCCCGGCCGGCACCGGCAAGACGTACCTCGCCGTGGCCACCGCGGTCCGCGCGCTGCAGCAGAAGCAGGTCTCGCGGATCATCCTCACCAGGCCGGCGGTGGAGGCGGGCGAGCGGCTCGGGTTCCTGCCGGGGACGCTCTACGAGAAGATCGATCCCTACATGAAGCCCCTGTACGACGCGCTGTTCGAGATGACCGGCGCGGACTCCCTCCCACGGCTCATGGAGCGCGGCACGATCGAGGTTGCACCGCTCGCCTTCATGCGCGGGAGAACGCTGAACGATTCGTTCATCATCCTGGACGAGGCACAGAACACCACGCCCGAGCAGATGAAGATGTTCCTCACGCGGCTCGGGTTCGGGTCGAAGGCCGTCGTCAACGGCGACGTGACCCAGATCGACCTGCCGACGGGGCAGCGATCGGGGCTCGTCGTGGTCGAGGAGATCCTCCGGGGCATCGACGGCATCGACTTCGTGCGGTTGGGCGCGCGCGACGTGGTCCGCCACAAGATCGTGCAGGACATCGTGGAGGCGTACCGCGTGTACGGCGAGCGCCGGGCCGCCAACGCCGATGAGTGACGACGACCATAGTCCCCGCGTCCTGATCTCCAACCGCCAGCCGGCGCCGGTCGACCAGGACGGGCTGACCGACCTGGCCAGGCGATGCCTGATCGGAGAGGGCCTCGCCCGCTCGGAGCTGTCGGTTTCGTTCGTCACCGCCGATGAGATGGCCGACCTCCACGCGCGCTACATGGGCGAGGAGGGACCGACCGACGTGCTGTCGTTCCCGCTCGGCGAGCTCGATGCCGACGAGGACGGGGTCCGGATCCTCGGCGACGTGGTGATCGCCCCGGGGGTCGCCGCGGTCAACAACCCGGCCGATCCGGCGGCCGAGCTGCGGCTGCTCCTGGTCCACGGCATCCTCCATCTGCTCGGCTTCGACCACGAGGACGCCGAGGAGCGGGTCGAGATGTGGCGGCGGCAGGAGCGGTACTCGGGGGTCCGGGTGCCGTGACCTGGCTGTGGGTCGTCGTGCTCCTGCTGGTCCTCTTCGGCTCGGTCCTGGCCATGGCCGAGGCCTCGCTCACCCGGATGAGCCGCGTCCGAGCCCTGGCGCTGGTCGAGGAGAAGCGGCGGAACGCGGCCACGCTGGAGCGGATCGAGTCCGACCCGCCCCGCTACCTGAACGCGATCTACCTGGCCGTGATGTTCGTGCAGAACGGCTCGGCCATCCTCGTGGCCATCGTGTCGGAGTCCATGTTCGGGAGCCTCGGGATCACCTTGCTCTCGGTCGCGTTCACGATCGTCTACTTCATCGCGGTCGAGGCGATGTCCAAGACGTACGGGATCCTCCACAGCGACCGTGTGGCGCTGGCCCTCGCGCCGATCGTGTGGTTCCTCGGCCGTGTGCTCTCGTGGCCCACGCGCCTGCTGATCGGCGTGGCCAACGTCCTGCTGCCCGGCAAGGGGCTGCGCCAGGGTCCCTTCGTCTCCGAGGAGGAGATCCGCTCGATGGCCGAGGTCGGCCACGAGGAGGGCTCGATCGAGGAGGGCGAGAAGGAGCTGATCCTGTCGATCTTCGAGTTCGGGGACACGATCGTCCGCGAGGTCATGGTGCCGCGGCCGGACATCGTGGCGATCCAGGACGACCAGACCCTCCGCGACGTGCAGGCGCTCGTGCTCGAGCACGGGTACTCGCGGATCCCCGTGTACCACGACGAGCTCGACAACGTGGTGGGTCTCGTCTACGCGAAGGACGTGCTCAAGGCCGTCCACCAGGGCAACCAGGACATGCCGCTGGCCGACGTGGTGCGGGAGGCGCACTTCGTCCCCGAGTCCAAGAAGGTCGCCGACCTCCTCCGGGAGATGCAGCAGGAGAAGTTCCACATCGCGCTCGTGACGGACGAGTACGGATCGGTCTCCGGTCTGGTCACGCTCGAGGATCTCCTCGAGGAGCTCGTCGGGGAGATCACCGATGAGTACGACCGCGAGGAGCCCGAGATGGTGGACCTGGGAGACGGCGCCTACCGGGTGGACGGCCGGGCCTCGATCGACGACGTGGAGGAGCTCCTCGACGTGGAGCTGCCCCACGACGGCTGGGACACGATCGGCGGGCTGATGCTCGGCCTCCTCGGCTCGATCCCCGACGAGGGCGACGAGGTCGAGTTCCAGAGCATCACCTTCAAGGCGGAGAAGGTGACCCGGCGGCGCGTGGCCAAGGTCCTGGTCACCCGGCACGAGGCATCGCCCGCCCCCGAGGACGCGGAGGCCACCGCTGAGTAGGGGCGCGGTGTCGGATCAGACCGTCGACGATCTGGTCTCGGCGGCCCGGGCCGCCATGCCGAACGCGTACGCGCCGTACAGCCGCTTCTCGGTGGGCGCGGCCGTGCTGGCCGGCGGCCGGGTCTTCGTCGGCGTGAACGTGGAGAACGCGTCGTACCCGCAGGGCGTCTGCGCCGAGCGTGCGGCGGTGGCGGCCGCCGTCGCCGCGGGGCAGCGGTCGATCGACGCGGTGGCCGTGGTGAGCTCCGCCCCGGGGGACGCGGTCACCCCACCCTGCGGCGGGTGCCGGCAGGTGCTGAACGAGTTCGGTCCCGACATGCTCGTGATCTCGGAGGCCGCCGACGGGACGCGTCGCCGCTGGCGCCTGTCCGAGCTCCTGCCGGACGCGTTCGGGCCGCACGACCTGGCGTAGCCTCGACGCGTGGGGTTCCGCAGCGGCGTCGTCGCGGTGGTGGGCCGGCCCAACGTGGGCAAGTCCACCCTGGTGAACGCGCTCGTCGGCCGGAAGGTCACCATCGTCTCGGACAAGCCGCAGACGACCCGGGTGGGGATCCGCGGCATCCTCACGACCGAGGGCTTCCAGGTGGCGTTCACCGACACGCCCGGCTTCCACAAGCCGCGGACGCCGCTCGGGGCTCGGCTGAACGAGGTGGTGGGGGAGTCGGTCGCCGGGGTCGACGCGGTGGTCCACGTGGTCGACGCGGCGGCCGGCGTGGGGCGGGGGGACGCGTTCGTGTACGCGCGGCAGCTGGCGTCGCTCGGCTGTCCCAAGCTCTGCGCGGTGAACAAGGTCGACGCCGTCCGGGGGCGGCGCGAGGTCCCGCAGCTGCAGGCGGCGGCCGAGCTCGGCGCGTTCGACGAGATCGTGCCGGTGAGCGCCCTCACCGGCGCCGGGCTCGACGTCCTGCGGGACCTGATCGTGGATCGGCTGCCCGAGGGTCCCATGCTCTACCCGCCGGACGAGGTCACGGATCAGCCGCTCGAGGCGCGGCTGGCCGAGCTGGTGCGCGAGCGGGCCCTGGAGGTGACGCGGGAGGAGGTGCCGCACTCGATCGCCGTGGTGGTCGAGGAGCTCGAGCGCGAGGGGAGCCTCACCCGGGTCCACGCGACCCTCGTGGTCGAGCGCGACTCGCAGAAGGGCATCGTGATCGGCCGGGGCGGCGGGGTCCTCAAGCGGATCGGCTCGGGCGCGCGGTCCGAGATGGAGACCGTCCTCGGCACCAAGGTCTTCCTGGACCTCCGCGTGAAGGTCCTCAAGGAGTGGCAGCACGATCCCAAGGCCCTTCGCCGCCTCGGCCTCTGAG